>NZ_CP020477.1:1812500-2112500 GCF_002116695.1 Acidianus manzaensis | reverse complement strand
TGGGTAAATTAAGAAACGATATCCCTGAAGTAGTGATATTTGAAGATTCAATTTATACTAAGGGGAATGAGCTATTTTTAATGTATGCAGTGCATCAAGAGTCTATTGTTGTTCCAGAAAATATTGATGCTATAAGAGCTTCAATGAATTTAGCTTCTAAGAATGAATCTATAAGAATTACTAATGCTACGTTAAATATAAAGGGAGGGTATTTAATATGAGTTCTCCTACATATACTGTAAGTTTATGGTTTAGAAGAATTCTAGTCCCAATTGATGGTTCAGAGAATAGTATGAGAGCATTAGAACTAGCAACAGATTTTAGTTTGAGATATGGTTCTAGGTTAACATTACTTCACGTATGTTATGACTGTAATGAAGTTGAGCATCTAAGAAAGAAGGTAGATGAAAGAGTTGCAGGTAAGATTGAATATGATTTTAGAACAGTTAAATTAGGTAATGATAGTAGCGTAGCTAATGAGATACTTAATATAATAAATCAAGATACTTATGATGCTGTAATAATGGGTGCGAGAGGAACTTCAGTTAATAGTGATATAAATATAGGATCTACAGTCTTATCTGTAGCAGCTAATGCATCAATAACTGTAATAATAGTAAGATGATTTAATTTTTTAATAAAAAATTAAATTATCATTGGAATACTTTTTGTTGAATATGAAGATAAGTCAACGTTAAATGTATATTTGACGTCTAGGAATTTTTGTCTTAACGCTATAACTTCCTTCTTTACATCCTTAGGGTCTTTATTGTCTATAGCTACTTTCTTGATTAATTCTGCTACCTCTTCTATATCGTCTTCTTTCATCCCATATCTTGTCATTTCTTGAACTCCTATCCTTAATCCACTTGGATTGTTAACGTCTTCAGGTTTATCACATGGTAATAGATTCTTATTTACTATTATGTTAGCTTCTTCAAGCATTTTAGCTATTTTTGCTCCTCCTCCTAGTTCTCTAACGTTTACTGCTACTTGGTGGCTTTTTGTATATCCTAGATGTTCTCCTACTACTTTAAATCCTCTTTCTGCTAACGATTCTGCTAATTTTTTAGCATTTTTAGTGATTTGTGAAGCATAATCTTTTCCAAAATATTTCATCTCTATTAGAGCTACAGCTGTTGCTGGTAATCTATGTAAATGATGATTACTTACAAACCATGGGAATATAGTTCTTGATACTTCCTTAAATATAGTTTCATCATTAGATAATATTGATCCTCCTTGAGGTCCTGGAAAGGTTTTATGAGTTGAAGTAGTCATGAAATCTGCTCCTTCGTCTAATGGGTTACTCCACGCTTTTCCAACTATGAGGCCATATACATGTGCTGCATCATAAACTAACTTAGCTCCTACTGAATGAACATATGGAGCTAATTCTTTAGTTGGATGAGGGAATAAATATAAACTTCCTCCTAAAACTACAAATTTAGGTTTTATTTCTTCTATCATTTTTGCAGCTTTATCTATATCTACATTCATATTTTCTTTATCGTAAGGCATTTCTATGTGCTCTATCCCTAATGCTCCTAAAGTTCCGAATTTAGTATGGCTTACATGAGATCCTGCTTGTACTGGGGCTATTAATGCTTTATCTCCAGGCTTTGCTAATATTCTAAAAACTGCTGCATTAGCTAGAGTTCCACTTATTGGTCTCAAATCTGAGAATTTAGCTGGAGTAACTTCGTTCATTAAATTTATCGCTAATGTTTCTATTTCGTCAACATATTTTGTTCCTTGATAAAATCTTTTATACGGTTTTCCTTCAGCATATCTTGACATAAAATCGCTCATATATACTGCTTCTGCTGTAGGACTCATTACGTTTTCAGATGCTATTAAATTGATTGTTTGAGTTCTTCTCCACGTATTTTGCTCTTTCGTAAGCTGAAGAACTTTTTCTAATTCATTTGGAATTTCCATGGCTTATACTCTGCAAAAGAGAAAAATTAAGCTTTTATGCTGTGTAAAAACACTGAAAAATATAGAGAAATACAAAATAATCTATAGTTAGATTGCAAACGTATATACTACAAAGACGTTTAACTTACGTATATTTTAATTGAAAAACGTATATATTCCTATAAGGTAAACTAAATTTTTACAATAGCAATTTGCACATTACTTTATATATTTTTATAAAATCATTAAGTCCAAGCTTATCATGGAAGTTATTAATTTTTTATACCCATATCCTTTGCTATTAAAGCAAAAACGCTTATGTTTTTATTCCTCTACCTAATGCTTTGTGTGCTTTTCCTAATTCCTTATTACTTAGAGCAGCAAGTAAGTTTAATTCTCCAGATAGTACTGTAGCAGCTACTATTTCTGCAAATTTTTTAGCATTACTTCCTATTGGATTTCCGCTTCCTGCTACTCCTAATATTGATAGAGCTTCTCTCTGTGTAGGTAATCTGGTTCCTCCTCCAATAGTGCCTACTTCTAGTGATGTTAGTGTTATAGAAATGTATAGATCATTATTTCTTACTTCTGTCCATGTGTATCCGGAACTACTTTCTACAATTTGTGCAGCATCTTGACCAGTAGCTAAGAAAATTCCTGCTATTATATTGGCAAAATGGGCATTAAACTGATACATGTTTCCTGCTCTTGCTCCACCTAATAAATTCTTTCTAATATTTATGTTATTTATTGCTTCTGCTGAAGTATGAAGTACTTTTTTAAGTACATCTTCTTTTATCATTGCCTCAGCTGTTACTGTTTTTCCTCTTCCTAACAATGAGTTTACCATTGATTGTTTTTTATCGCTACACATATTTCCGCTTACTGCTATACATTTGGCTTTTTCAAAATTACTTTCTATATAATTGCATAATGCTTCTGATGCTATTGTTGCAATATTCATACCCATAGCATCTCCAGAAAAAAACACAAATCTTAACCAAACGTTATTTCCTAAAGTGAAAGGTTGTATATCTACTAATTCTCCATGAGTAGTAGTTGTTTTTGCAACATCCTTAAGTTCTTCCTTATTTTTTCCTATCCACTCTAAGAATTCTGCTACGGAATTTATATCTGGTAATACAAAGAGTGGAGCTCTAGCCATTCCATCGAAAAAAATCTTTACTTTTGCTCCTCCGGATTCAGATATAGCTTTTGCTCCTCTATTTACGCTAGCTATTAATGCACCTTCTGTCGTAGCAATAGGTACATAAAAAAATCCTTTTGCATAATCGCCATCAACTTTTAATGGACCTACAATCCCAACAGGTATTTGTATTCCTCCAATAACATTTTCTGCATTTCTATTTTTTATTTCACTATAATCTAGGATTGTAGATCCTATAGATGGTAGTTGAATATTTAGTATTTTTTCCAGAGCTAATCTTCTAGCCACCATTGCAGCATTAGCATCTAGCAGATTGTCAATTTCATGAAGCTGTATTTCTCCGTTAACTACTTTGTTTATCACTTCGTCTATATCCATTATACCAACCTAAATTTTATACCATATTCTATTAATCCATTAGTAGAATCAGATTTTAATTTTCTAACTGTAGCTTCTACTCTAGAATTTTCTTTAAGGTTGGACTCATCTACATCTGTTAGTGGTGCTACTATTTCAATTCCTTCATCCAATTTTATATAACCAACATAGATTGGTGTAGTTTTTTCGAATCCTGGTCTATTTTGGTATGCTACGGTCCAACTAATTAATGTACCTTTTCCTGATAATTTTATTTTAGAAATGTTGAAAGATTTGCATTTATTACAGAATTCTTGGTACGGAAATACTATATTTCCACATTTGTTGCATTTTCCTGCTATCAGAGTATATAAGGTTTCTTTATTTCTCCATAACTGTGGAGGGAACACTTTCATTTTTTTAACACCTCTGTAAGTTTATAATATATGACGTAGTGCCTAATTCATCCGTTGAAATAACTGTTCCTCTTTCACCAGAAGCTCTTTTACCTGGGAACTTTTCTGTTAATTGCATATATTCTTCTGCTATTTGATATATTCCAGTAGCTCCGCCTGGATATCCTCTTGATTTTAATCCTCCGCTGAAGTTTACTTGAATTGAATCTAACATTGATAACGATTTTCCTTTTTCTAGTCCTATTTCTTCAAGGATCAAAGCTGCATTTATACTATACGAATCATGAATTTCTAATATTTCTGGTTTGAAGTCTTTAGTCTTGTTAAAAGCTTCCCTTACTGCCGGTAATTCAAGAACATTAAATTCTGAATTTGCTGAGGTTATAGAAGCTATCTTTACTTTTCCTTCTGTTTTTAAATTTACATCATCGGAAGTCATTAATATTGCTGCTGCACCGTCTGCTCTAGGGGATGTATCAAATAATCTTAAAGGATCAGATACAACTTGTGATGTTGATATTGTTTTCTTATCTGCTTGAAATCTAAGAAAAGCATAGGGATTTTCTGCTCCATTTTTATGCATTAAATATGGCCATTCAGTAAAATAATCATAATCTACATTATACTTTTTCATATACATTTTCATCCTTAATGCAGAATATGATTGAGGAATCAATCCTTCTCTATATGAGAATTTTTCGTCCAAATTTTGGGAAATTATATCATTAACAAAATGCATAGGAAAATCTCCTAATTTCTCTACACCAACTACTAGTGCAGTTTTTATCATTCCTGACTTTATCATATAATACGCAGTAGATATTGCTGCGCCTCCACTTGCGTCTCCATTTTCAATTCTAAACGTTAATGTATTAATTCCGAGCGAATTAGCTAATTTAGTTGATAATAATACTTGGTCTGCAGTTTTTTCGGAATAGGAATTAGATACTATTAACGCATCTATTTTTAGTTGATCATTAAGTATCTCTTTTGATGCCTTGATTGCTAGGTCAAGTAATCCTTCTTCATAATGTTTATCAACTTTTAACATAGAAGAATCTTGAATTAGTACTTCTACCATTATTCATACACCTTGTATTTATTTGTATACTTAGCGTATTCTGCATAACTAACTGTTTTCTTTTTCTCTAAATAATATTCTGTTGTATAAGCTAATTTCTGTTTTTCCAAAACTTTGTCTGTTACTATAAAACTAAAAGCGTCTGCTCCAGCTCCACTTCCAAATGGAGCTACAAGTATTCTCTGATTAGGCTTTGCAATATCTAATACTTTTGCAAAGCCTAGTAATGCTGATGCATTATATGGATTGCCTATGTAAGGTGAAACTAATCCATCTTTTACCTTTTCTAACGGAATATTAAGTTTCTTTGAAATTTGAAGAGGAAACTTACCATTAGGTTGGTGAAATACGAAATAATCGAAATCTGTAGGTTTAAGTCCATAATCTTGGAATAATTTATCCACTGCAGATAAGATATGTGCAAAATATGCAGGTTCACCAGTGAACGATTCTCCATGTAATGGATAAGGCATACCATCTCTCCTCCAGAAATCTGGAGTATCAGTAGTAAATGAAGACATACCTTCTAATATTGCTGCAGATTCTTCTGCTTTACCAACTATAAATGATACAGCAGCTGCGGCAGAGCTAAGCTCTAATATGTCTCCAGGATTTGATTGTGCAGTATCAGAGCCTACCACTAGTCCATATTTTATTCTCCCACTATCTACCATAGATAATGCTAGACCTAATCCTGCTGAAGCAGCTCTACAAGCAAATTCTAAATCTGCACTCAGAGAATAATGAGATAACCCTAATGCATCAATTAGTATTGTTGCAGTAGGTTTTACCGCATAAACTTTTGATTCAGAACCGAATAATGTAAGTTGAATATCCTCTGGATTTATTTTTGCCCTACTTAATGCATTTTTAGATGCTTCTATTGCCATAGTCGTGGAATCTTCATCAACAGCTGGTACAGATTTCTCAGTCAGACCAAGGACTTTTTTAGTGCTGGCTTCTTTACCCCATGTAGATTGAATTTCATTAATGTCTATTCTATATCTTGGGATATATGATCCCCATCCTACAATACCAGAACGCATGCCATATAATGCAGACTATATTTTTTAAAGTTTTTCTATTGTGAATACTGGATATAGACAGTTGTCTATAAAAACAAAAAACATCAACATGACTAAAAATATTTTTTATTGACATTTAGCAGGAGAATTTGAAAAATTAATCTGAACTTCTATCAGCGTAAAATGACTGATATCTTTTTGGTTTTAGACTGTTTACAATATAGTTAAAAGCAGCCTGTGGATCACTCTGCTCTCCACATGTATAAACATCAACTGTAGCATAATTATATTCGTTCCACGTGTGAAGAGCAATATGACTTTCTTCAACTAATGCTAAGACTGAAACTCCACCTTTTTTGCCGCCGAAGCTCCAAGCCTTTATTTCTACAAGATTCATATGAGCTATATTTACTGCTTCTAAGACAAGTTTTTCTAAGAACTCTTTATCCTCAAGCAAATTCTCGTTGATGTCATAAAGGTTTCCAAATACATGTTTCCCTATGATTTTTTGTTCATTGTCTTGTGTTTTGAAAATTAGGCTTTCGTTCATTTCCTTTCCTAATACCCTCCAATTTCATCTTATAATAATGACTTATAAATGTAACTAGGTGATTCTTATTCAGATTATTTTATAGCTCATAATACTGGATTTTCCCACATATTGGATTTCTGTTTGCCTAAAATTTATGCCTATATTAGACTTTGATAATATCTATAAAATTAAATTATAATTATTCAATGATATTTATATCATATTTATTAGATCTTATAACTAAAATTTCATTTATATTAAACTTAAGAGATAATTAACTTTTGTGCTTACTTTAATTTAGCTATATATTTGGTATTTTCTTATTGGTTCTGCTTTATCTTTCCGAAAAACCTTTAATCTATAATACTTAATTTCTTTATGGACCCGTAGCTCAGCCAGGATAGAGCGCCGGCCTCCTATAGGCCGGAGTTAGTCGGTGGTCGTGGGTTCGAATCCCACCGGGCCCGCCACATTTAACTTTTACTAGTTTTAGCATTATTATAGATCATCTGGTATTTGTGGTAAGTCTACGTATTCCTTAATAAAAAGTCCTATCATATCATGTATTCTTTTAGCCTTTTCTAATATTAGAAAGTCATTACTTATTATGGAATAATCATCGTTTTCAGCTTCTCTTATTACTATTTCTTTATCAGCAGTTTTTTCTAATTTTGCATTAATTTTTCTTGTTTTTAGATTTTTCATTATTTCTCCGCTATGACTTATTTGAGAATCTAGAATAATTATAAGCTCTACTATTCCCATACTAAAACAAAACTCTGAAAATAATATTAAGATATCTAATATTCTAGAATCATCTTTTTTCTTTCCTATTCCTAAATCTCTTACAAAACCGTCATCGCATATGAATGCTTCATCGTTGTCTAACGCGTTTAGTATTGTAATTGCAACATTAAATCCATCTATTATTAATTTTTTACTAAGAAAGAGTTTTAGTTTGATATTTTCTATTTCTTTATCTGAATGAGTACATCTATATAATAATAGTCTTTCTTTTTGAGTTAATATATATCTAGAAGTAACTAAGTCTAGAGCAGACTTTCTATTATAACCTCTATTTAAAAGAAATTTATAGTCAATGTAAGCTTCTTTTAATTTCGTCTTTGATATCATTTATTATCTCTTCTCTATTCTTGTTTGAAATAGTTATACTTCCATACGTTCCTTTTCCTCCTCCTTTTCCTCCTTTATTTCTTAACATTGATATTATGTTATCCACTTTAAGATCTTTACTGCATGCTATATCTACTATATTATTATTTATTGATATTACATAAGTTTTTTCTGTATTTGAAGTCAATTTTTTGAATAAATTTTTGATTATTTCATCATCTTTTACTTCTGCTGGCAATATTTTTAGTATTATATCTGTGCCTTCTACTTTTTCTGTAATAGTTTGTTTTTCTGCATACTCTTCGAAGAACTTTTTATATTCTGATAACTCTTGTTTTACCTTAGTAAAATCTTGCAACGTTCTTCTAAGTTTTATTTCTAATTGGTCAACTGAAGTGTTAAGATCTTTTGATACTTCATTAAGTGTGTCTTCTAATTTTCTAGCATAATTAGATACCATATCTCCTGCAACATATTCCAATCTTATTACTCCATCTTGTATTTTTTCTGTATTTATTATTTTTATACCTCCTATTTCGCTAGTGTTACTTACGTGTGTACCACCACAACTTTCAACATCCCAATCTTTTATTTCAAGCAATCTTATAATTGGTTTATTTACTACACCTCCTTCGTAAATAGAAACACCATAAGTCATTTCAGCTTTCATTCTGTCTAACTCTATAGCTTTTACTGGTCTTCTATCATTTATCACATAATTGCACATATCTTCGAGTTCTTTAATTTCCTCTGGAGTGAGCATTTTATAATGAGTTATATCTAATCTAGCTTTCTCAGGAGTTTTTTCTGCTCCTGCTTGCCATACATGTTCGCCTAATAATTTTTTGGCAGCTGCTAATACAACATGAGTAGCTGTATGATGTTTCATTAGCCTATATCTCCTTTGCCAGTCTATTTCTCCATATACTTCTTCGCCTTCTTTTGCTTGTACTTCTTTATCTAGAATATGTACTACTACATCTCCAACTTTTTGTGTATCTATAACCTTTACTTCTTCGTTATTCTGGAATTTGATTATGCCAGTGTCGCCTAATTGTCCGCCTCCTTCTGGATAAAATACAGTTTTATCTAGTATTAGATAATTTTTGTAGATTCCAAGTATTTTTGCAGTAAAGTCTCTTTGATATTGATCTTTATAGTACAATTTCTCTGTAGACGAAAATTTTTTAGCGAATTCTGCTATATCTGGAGTTAATTTCTGTTTTTCTTTTTCTCCCTTTATGGGAGCACTTTGATGTCTTTTTGCAACTATAGCATAGAAATTAAAAGGAATATCTACTTTTATTCCTTTTTTACTTAGCTCATCTGCTATTATATCTGGAGATATCCCATTAGAATCATAAATTTGTACTAAGTCTTCTGTGGTTATATTGGATTTTTTAGCTAAAGTAGAAGCTACAGAACCTACTTTACTTAAGATTTCTTTATATTTTTCTTGCTCATTTTCTATAGAGTCTAATATATAATCTTTATTTTTTTGCATTTGAGGGAAGTCTTCTTTCCAGAATTCAATCTGTTCTTTCATTAGCTCGTTTAGATCTATATCGCTTTGTAGGAATTTTAATACTCTTAAAGTTCTTCTTATCAATAATCTTCCAAGATATCCTTCACCTGAATTTGATGGAACTAATCCATCAGCTAGCATTAATGCGATAGTTTTAGTATGATCTAGAACTTGGAAAACTCTAGCAGCTCTAAGTAATTCTTTTTCTACATCTTCTGTTTTTAAGCCCAAAGATTTAGCTACTATTTCTCTATGTATCTTAATCGTTTCTGGATTATCAGGATCTATTCTACCTGCAAATCTAGCTGCAGCTTTCAATAACTCTTCATCTACATAATTTTGATTTAATTTCTTAAAGAAAGTATATACCAAATTTCCATAGATCGCGTGAAATGCTGTGGGAGTTTTTTGTGTAAACCAAGCTAGTCTTTCTATTCCATATCCAGTATCTACTATTTTCAGTTTTAATGGAATATATTCTCCGTTGATTATTTGGTACTGCATAAATACTAGTGTAGCTAATTCTAATCCTCCAACAGTAACTTCAAATGATGGTCCTGCATTTCCTCCACCTTCCCACCAAGACTCTTTAAACGTTAGAAGTTCTTCTGGAATTTTCAATTCTTCTGTAAAGAATTGTTTAGATAATTCAACAGTTTTATCTTTCCAATAAACAAATTTGTCTGGATAGTTAAAGGCGTGATGTCCTCCCATTTCGAAAGTTGTTAAATGCCTACCAAATGTTATTCCAACGTTATCTACGTCCTCTAATCTTATACATGGTTGTGATACAACCAGTGGATTAGCTGGAGGTGGAACTAATCCACTAGTTACGTGAGGTTGAAAATCAACGATACTAGCTATAGTTAAATATAGGTCTTTTCTCCATCTAGCTATTACTGGTTTTGGTGGAATTATCGTATGACCATTCTTTTCAAAGAACTTTAAAAACGTCTTTCTAGCTTCACTAACACTAAGGTTAAGTTTCCCTATGTTAAGATCTAAAAAATCATAATCAGAACAAGGTATATCAGCGCAATTTGTTCTTTTTTGATCTGTAGTCCAAAATGGTGTTTTGCAGTTTTCGCATATTTTTCTTAAGTAATTATTTTTCTTAAAGAAGTCTAGCCTATACTCATTTTCATCCAATTTCATAATTAGAAAAAGCTAAAGAAGAATTAAAAAGACTATCTAAAGGATATAATAAAAAAATTTTAACCGAATAGAGATGCAAGTCCTCCTGCGATTTCTTCTTCGCTTGGTCCTTTCTTTTCTTCTTCTTTCTTCTCCTCTTTCTTCTCTTCTTTAGCTTGTGCTGGTGCTTGAGCTGCTGGTGCTGCTGTTACTTGCATTGCTGCGGCGTTCTTTAGTACATCATCTATATTTACTTCTTTTAATGCTGCTACTACAGCTTTAACTCTTACTTCATCTACATTTACTCCTGCTGCTGTGAGGACATTTTTTACTGCATCTTCAGTTATATCTTTTTTAGCTGAGTGTAATAATAGACTTGCGTATATGTATTCCATATTCTATCAACTTCTTTTACTTTGTATGCACCTTTAAAAACTTTATCAGCCAAATAATGAAGCTATTCCGCTTCCTACATCTTCTTCGCTTGGTCCTTTCTTTTCTTCTTCTTTCTTCTCCTCTTTAGTCTCTTTTTGTTCTGGTTTAGATTCTGGTTTTTGTATCTGTATTCCTAGGTCAACTTTATCGCTAATTGCACCTGCTAATGCGTATGCTTTGGCTAATGCATTAGAGAATACAGCTTCTGCTGTTTCTGGTGTTATGTATCCAGATTCTCTAGCTAAGGCTATTCCGTTTCTATATGCTTTGCCTAATGTTATCTTTAGAATTTCTGGTTCTGGATATGCTATTTCTACTCCTAATGCTAATGAATTCTTGTATGCTTCTGCGATTTCTGATGAGTATTCTGCAAGGTTTATTTCTAGTTGATCTGCTGGAATTACTAAATTATCGTGATATGCTACTTTTAGTTTTAATTTAATATATACTGGCATTATACCTAGTTTTTGTAATACTGGTGTTATATCTGCTGGGATTTCTTGTCCTGGTTCTGCAACTACTGTATCTTTTGTTACGTTAATTTTTCCATCTTGAACTCTTGTCGGAATTTTCAGTTTTCCAAATACGCTTATCATAGGTCCTGCAGGAATTCCTGTATCTCCAGCTGGTATTACTACTTCTTCATCTGCCTTATCACCTGGAATTGCATATCTCTTTAATTTGAACTTAGAAAGCATAATTGAAATTTCAAATGGATTTTTGTTAGTGAATATATATGCATTACTTCCAGTTAGGTAGTTTTCTAATTTGCTAACGTCTATTCCTGCCTCTTTTGCAGCAATCTCAAATAACGTATTTCTTGTAACTTTAATTTCTGCTATTTCTCTAAATTTCTTCCTTATATCGTGTAGTTTATCTGCTGGGAATCCTTCTAAGTTTGCTATTAATATGGTTTTACTGTTTGTTATTTTTTCTTTTAACTCTTTTACTTCTTCAATTTTCCATTGTGGTATCCTTTTTTGAACTGTAATGCTCATGATTATCACTTCATTTTAATTTGAATTGGTTTACCCATAGTTGTTTTAACATAAATAGCTTTTATATATGTTAGGTTCTTTAGTTTTCCTTCTATTGTGTTTAATACTGCTATTGCATTATCAGCCAAGTCCTCTGGTTTCTGGTCTTCACTTCCTATAAATATTTGAACGTGTGGTTGATCTTTAGTTTTTACTACTGTAGAATGCTTAAATCTTAATACATATTCTGAGACTTCAGAGGAAGTAGGTAGTGGTGTAGGGAATTTTCCTCTAGGACCTAATGCTGGTCCTAGTATTCTACCTGCTATTGGCATTGATTCTGGTGCAATTAAGAACCAGTCATTATCTCTAGCATATTTTCTTACTACTCTTTTTTGTCCGTTTAATTTTTGTAATTCTTCTTTGGTAAGTATTACATTTGGTTCTGCTTTTTTAACGGAATCTAATTGCTCAAATGTTGGAACTACTAAAACTCTTCTTTCTTTTGTAGGAGCTTTTGGTAATGGTACGATTTCTCTTAATTTTATTTCTCCTTTTTTCATATCTACGCCTCTAAAAGATACTATAAGATCAACACTTTGTTTAAAGTTTCTTTTAGGATTGTTATTCTCTAATAATGCTTCTTTTAATCCCTCTGTTAATTTATCTTTTGGAACTATCATAAATTTTACACCTTAGTCCATTTTTCTTCATATTTGGATAATATATCTTCATATTTTCCTTGATCTATTTCATCTATAATCTCTTTTGGATCTTTTTTATTTACAGTTAGACCTATTTGTCTTGCAGTTCCTAAAATGCTTTTAACTGCACTTTTAAGTGTTTTAGTTGTTAAGCTAGGCTTTTTAGTTATTGCTACATCTATAGCATCTTCTAGGCTTATATCTCCTATTTTCTTATGAGCTGGATCTCCAGAAGGTTGTTGTGCATTAGCCTTTTTCAATAGCAAAGATGATGTAGTTGGAATTCCTACACTTATTTCATATTCTTTAGTATCTACGTCGATATCTAATGTAACTGGTACTGTCATTCCCTTAAACTGTGCTGTTACATCGTTTATTTTCTTTACTACTTCTCCTACGTTTAATTTAAATTGAGAAAGGGTAGGACCTAGTGGTGGTCCTGGTTTTACATTCCCCCCTTCTACTACTATTTTTATAGTTTTTTTAGGCATAAACTATCACCTTAACTTTTCTTACTAGGTTTGACTTGATCTATTGGAATTGTTACTTCTAATGGGAAAGCCGATTCTAGAATATTTAACACTACCTCTTCCTTATCAGCGTTAAGTTTAATCACTTGAGCTTGCATACCTCTGAATGGTCCAGCTGTAACTTCTACCAAATCACCTTCTTTTATGGATGGTCCTACTATTTTCTTTGATACGATTTTAAGTATATCATCTTTGGGAACTAAGCCTTGCGCTACTCCTCTTACATTTCTGATTCCAGATATTAATAATTTTACTACGTGCGGGCCCGAAGCTTCGACTATTACATATCCTTTCAAATTTGGTGGAACAATTATAGAATATATTTCATTAATATTATTAGTTTTAGCTCTTTCTTCTAGCATTAGTCCAACATTTGTTTCTTGTCCACCAGTAACTTTTATTGCATAATAATTTCTTATTTTAGTTTCCAAATTACTCACCAATTAATGCCAAAGATAATTGAATTAAAAAGGCTAATAAGCCTACAAAAGCTAGTACAAGTAAAGTTACTTTAAGATACATATTAAACATATTTTTATCAGGTTTTTTGGACACGCTTATTATTCTTCTCCAATCTTCAGGAAGTCTTTTTATCCTTTCTATAATGTCCATAATAAGCAATTTGTTCTTCAAGAAAATTAATTTAACTGAATAGTTTCTCCATAAACCAATTTACGCTGAACGGAGTTAAATCTGAGTATTCTTGACCTATTCCAATATATAATACTGGTTTCTTTAATTCGTAAGCTAAAGATAATACTATTCCTCCCTTGGCATCAGCATCGACTTTTGTTAGTATTACTCCATCGTAATTTACTATTTCATCAAAATATTTAGCTTGTTCTAAAGCATCATTTCCTGCTAATGAATCTAATACTAATAATTTAAGATTAGGCTTAGCTATTCTTATTATTCTTTTTAATTCTTCAGTAAGATCTTTATCTACGTGCATTCTACCTGCAGTATCTATCAATACTACATCTATATTTCTACTTTTTGCAGATTTTATAGCATCAAAAGCTACAGATGCAGGATCTCCTCCATATTTTCCTTTTACTAGAGGGATTTTTAATTTTTCACAATGTAGTGCAAGCTGTTCTTGAGCTGCTGCCCTAAAAGTATCGGATGCAGAGACTATAACTTTTAAACCATGTTCTTTTAACATATATGCAAACTTTGCTATTGTGGTAGTTTTTCCTACACCATTAATTCCGAAGAATACTATAACATAAGGCTTCTCTGATTTTTTAATTGTGTCAATTAAATCATCTATAGACTTATTTTTTTCCAATATATCTTTTATTGACTTTTTTAATGATTCTTTAACTAGGTTTTCCAAATCCTCGCTTCTAGATACTTTTTTACCTATAAGAGCATTTTTCAAATCCTCTAAAATTTTGTCTGTGACTTCAAGTGATACATCGCTCTCTAATAGTTCATAACGTAATTCTTCTATTATATCGTTTATATCATCTTCTTTTAATTCTTTATATCTAAATATGTTAAAAATATTGAATCTACTACTAGATTGTTTTTTTTCGGATTCTTGTGCATTTATATTTGGAGTTGCATGAGAGTTTTCTTCTAATGTAGATTCAGTAGAAGGTATATTGGAAGGTATATTTTGATTGTAAGAAGATGATTGTGGTTTAGATTCTACTTCATCCGATTTTTTTTCTTCATTCTGAGAAAGAGGATGTTGTGCCAAATTTGTTTCTTCTATTTTCTCATTTTCTTGTTTAACTTGTTCTGTATTCTCCTTTTGTCTTAATTTATCAGTAAAATTAGAAAAAGCTTTTTTTAACTTATCAAAACAAATTATTCACCTTTCTGGTTGCTTTGTTGTTGGATACTTTTTAGAATTTCTGCTATTTGTGAATAAGCATTTATGCTTTCTGATAATTTTGAGTTGATATCTTGTAATGCCTGATTTAATTCATTTTCTCTACTTTCAAGGATTTTTATTGCTGTAGGTAATTCTACTTCGGCATAATAAGCCAAGCCTAAATAAACTAAAACCTTACTTTGTGGTTGTTGTTGTATTCTGAACATTAAATATCCTTTTTTATCGCTTGATACAAGCATTTCTTGTTGTTTACCTAGTTCTTCTATAGAATCCTTAGCTGAAGATATTGATGCTAAAGAATCTGCTAATTCTGCTTGCGCTTTTTGTAGTTCGTCTATTTGTTTTTTTAGAAGATCAGCTTGTGATAGTAAATCTTCTAATGAAATTACCATTTTACCTTGATTTTCACTCATTTTAATCACAGAATAATTTTGTTTAGCTTAGCAATATCTTTTACTCTTCTATCTGTTACTTCATCTTCTTTTACTTCTTTTACTTCTTGAATTTTTATATTGTATCTCTTTATTTTATTTTTGCTTCCTAAATACGAATATACATATTCTACTGCTTGTTTTTCATTTAATGCTCTAACATATTTGGTAAATTTTTGCATCGTAGGAAATTTGCTTTCATTAAATAATGCATTTCCTTTTATCATGTATATCTTTACTTTTCCTTCATTCATCTTAATCACCTAATGCTTTCTGAATTCTTAAAATCTCCGGACCTGTAGTAGATGATCCTACAAGCACTCCTTTATAATTTGCTATTAATCCACTTCTAATAAATGCGCTTCCAAAATTCACTGTTCCTATATCTATTTTCACTTTAAAGAAATTAGATAATTCAGCAACTTCATCATCTGTAGCATCTATATGTACTATTCCTCCTTTGTCAGTAATCATGCCTACTGAACCAACTACTGATACATTTGCTATTCTTCCTTTTTTTATACTATCTATCTCTAGAACTTTTTTTATCTCTTTCATTTCATAATCAGAAAATTCTGGATACAGTAGTGCTGCATAATCATTACATAATATTGTATTTCCTAATGCTGTAATATTTAGGTTAAGTACTTCGACTCTTATGTCTTTGGCAGCTTCTTTTATTGTTTTTAATTCATCTTCTCTAATATTTTTTGGCAGTAATATTACATTATTATTACCAGAAACAAACACGCCTATAAGATAGCTATCAGCTATTGTTGTTTCTATAATTTCTGTTTCTAGATTTTCTTTTATTATTTTTTTAGCTTCAGTATCTAAATTCTTAGGAACTAGAGTATATTTATCATTAGAAAAGAGATAAACTCCTATATTATCTGTGCCAAAAATACTTAATCTTTGAAGGTTCATTCAGACTTAATACCGAGTTTTACTAAATATGTTTTTTCATCTATTTTGTTTACTATAACCTTTATTCTATTTACAACTTTATCTTTCTTATTCGTTGATATTGCTTCAGCTAATATTGGGTCTATTATTACTTTCTCCGCGTTGAAATGCCTTGTTATTGTTTCTTTTATGTGATTTAAGGCTTTAGCATATCTTCTGCTTCTTCCACTTGTTGCTATTTTTCTTAAATTTATTGTCATCTCAAAATTATCCTTTTCTTTCATTTTATTACACCTTTAAACTATTTCTTCTCCAATTTCTTCTTACTGGGTTTATTCTAACTTTTCCGTTAGTCTTTAAAATTACCCATGCCGGTATTGGGCTATTTGTTTTTATAGCTTTTCCTAATCTGATTTTTTTGCCTGCTGGCTTATTCCTACTCATTTCCATCCTCTTTCTCTAATCTCTATTTTAAAGTCTCTTTTATTTTGTTCAGCTAATTGTGATAAGATTTCTTTTAGTTCATCATCTGTAATTGGCACTCTTATTCTTCCTGATTGTGCTAGTGCTATTAATTGATCCTCTAACGCTGTAGCCATATCTGCCTTAACTAGTTTTACATTATTTAGTCTTTGTCTTGCTTCTGGAGTTAATATTACTCTTAATAATGCTTCTTTTTTAGATTCTAATTCTGCTTTCTTTTGTCTTTCTTCTAATTCTCTTCTGCTTTCTTGTTGAGCTCTTCTAGCTAGTAAATTTTGAAGTTCAGGATCGTTTAAGTAATCATCTTCTGACATGGTTTATCACTCTAAATACTTCTTCAAAGAAGTATTTTTATCTGCAAGGTCTTTAAAGATTTCGTATGATAATTTATCTAACAAAGATATTCCTTTGGGTGATAGTTTTCTGCCATCTCTAGACTTTATTAGTAATCCAGCTTTTTCTAACTGTTGGAATATTAATCTTGTTGAATGGCCTGGAGCTTTAGCAACGTGAGGTGGATTGCTTCCTTTAGTTTTTATTCCACCGTATATAGTTTTTGATTTTTCTACACCGAAGGAATCATTATATAATCTTCTCATAATTGATGCAGCTCTGATATACCACCAATTTTCTATATCATCTGGAATTCTTTCTTTAAAGCTCGCTGTCTTAGAGAATAGTGACCATTCTGGAGGTTGCACTTCTTTTACATTCTCTTTTATATATGCGGATAATTTCTCTATTAGTATGTTTGCAGGAACCATATTTGCTGTAATCATATCTAGTTGAATGCATTGTTTAAGGTTTAAAAATTAACTTTAAACTAAAGATAGATATATGAGATTTTATATATCTGGAGAAGAAGACATATTAAAAGGTAAAGTAACTGATATATATTTTGATAGGACAGTTCAAACACTACAGCATTTAGGTATTGACAAAGTTAATGTAAGGATGGAGTTTCATTCATATGGACTTCCTAGTCAATATAAATGGGCTGTTTTTGCTGGATTAGAAGAAAGCCTAAAAATGCTTGAAGGTAAACCAGTTAACGTATATGCAATGCCTGAAGGCACATTATTTAAAGAAATAGAACCTATCATGATAATAGAGGGTAATTATCTCGATTTCGGGATTTATGAAACAGCATTATTAGGCATAATGAGACATGAAAGTAGTATAGCAACTAAAACTGCTAGGATAAAATCTTTAGCTATGGATAAGTCAGTCTTATTTTTCGGATTAAGATCTTTACATCCAGCTATAGCACCTATGGCGGATAGAGCGTCTTACATAGGAGGTGCAGACGGTATTTCAGGTGCGTTTGATAAGGAATTATTTAATATAGAACCTTCTGGTACAATGCCACATGCACTTATGCTTTCTGTAGGCGATAACGAGAAGGCATGGAAAGCGTTTGATGAAGCTATGGATGAAAAAGTACCAAGAATAGCTTTAGTTGATACTTTTGAGGATGAAAGAACTGAAGCCTTAAAAGCAGCTAAATTACTAGGTAAGAGGCTTCAAGGAGTAAGATTAGACACGCCATCCAGTAGAAGGGGTAATTTTAGGAAAATTGTTCAAGAAGTTAGATGGACTTTAGATATTAATGGATTTAATCATGTAAAAATAATTGTTAGTGGAGGATTAGATGAAGAAGATGTACTAGAGTTAAGGCAATACGTTGATGGCTTTGGAGTAGGAACAAGTATAGCGTTTCCACCAAGTGTAGATATTAGCGCAGATATAGTAGAAAAAAAGATAAACGATAAATGGATTCCATACACTAAACGAGGAAAGTGGCCAGGAGCTAAACAAGTTTACAGATGTAACGGTTTTAATGATGTAATTACTTTACTAGATGGTGAACCAATAAAAGATTGCAAACCTTTATTAGTGAAATACATGGAAAACGGAAGAATAATAAGGAATTTGCCATCTTTAGGTGAGATAAGAGATTACGTACTTGCACAACTTAAGGAGATATCTATTGGTCAATAGTTATTTCTTTTAGATTTTCTACACTTCTATTAAATGCTATTTCTGCTATTGGCTCCATTCTTCTTATAGCATTATACAATCTTAAATTAAGGCTTCTGAAAGTTACTGTAACTCTTGTTGGAGTTTCTGTTTTTTGTAATTTATCTTCTGCCATTATAGCTTCAGCCATTAAAACTCTTCTTAAGGTTCTTAATTCTTCTAGAACTTCGTTAACTAATTTTATGTCTTCTTTATTTAGAACTTTCACTACATGATCTATAACAACTGCAGTTTGATCTACTATCATATCAATTTTATCCCAAGAGTATTTCATTACTTCTAAGTCTTCTGGGTGTAATGATAGTAAGTCAGATGCTGCTTCACTTATTTCATCAGAAGCTTCTTCTATAGCTTTCATAAGAATTCTATTGCCTACTATTTGTATTCTTTTTACACCTATCATGTAAGCTAAGCTTCTATTAACTTGAGCTAATAGTAATTGTCTTAATGATAAATAATATAATCTATCTACTTCTTTTTCTAACTCTAATACTTCTTGTAGGAATGTCCTGCTAGCTTCTTTTATACCTAAATTCAAGTAGTGTAACATTTGTTTTAGTGTATTACTTAGTCTACTAATTAGGCTACTCATGTTATATTTAGTTGGATCTAAGAATGATTGTATTTGAATTGAAGTTAGATCTTGAGATACTATTTCTAACCCTATCAAACTTCTTACTGTGTCTTTTAGTTTTCTTAGTATGTCTTCATTAAATGGACCTTCTGAGGTCTCTATTGAAATTTTGTCATATCCTAAAATATATAAACTATATATAATTCTACTTACTAAATCAGGAGATGTAGATGATCTGATCTGTATTTTCATATCTTTTGAAGAGCCTTCAGTTTTTAGGTTTGGTGGATATACTTTTAGGCTTCCATCTTCGTCAACTTCTAAGTATATACTCTCTCCTGGGTTTAGATTTACTTCTTTTACCCAATCTGCAGGCAATGAAACCATTAATGTAGATTTTCCGAATTTTTGTACTCTTCTAACTTCCATCTTACTCATCTATATATTTCTAAGCATATAAAAGTAATTTAAATCTTTTCTATACAACTTTAATGGTTGGTATAATACCAAATTCTTTTATATAGATCTTTTCCTCACCTCTGGATGGAATAATTCTTATTCCATAAGGTCTTCTTTTGGTAAACTGTATTGCTATGCTATCTTTGATAATATTTTTGTATAATTCTTCATTTTCCTCTATTCCTATCATATCTAATCCTGCAGCACAAGCAAAAGTCATTCCTATTAATTGACTAAGATTAAGAGATCCTTCCTCTACTCTTTTTGTCAAAACATAATCTTCTCCTACTGGAAGCATAGTTTCTGAGTATCCTATAGGTGTAACTTTAGCATTCCATGCTAATGAAAAAATTAATTTGTTAAGTTCTCCTACAGCCCATATATTTCCCCTTGAAAATATTTTATTACTCTTTCTTTCAATTATCTCTCCTACACTCTCTTCTTTCCAAGGAGATAAGGAAATATCTATGCCTAAGTACTTCAAATTAGTGCATTTCTGAATTTTCTTACCTATTTCATCAGCTTTTTGTAATGATATTATACCTTTTCCTTCAATAATGTCTTTAACATAGAGTAAACTTAATGCAAAAGAATTTCTTAAAACATTTGAAGTAGAAGTTGGAAAATAAGGAGTCATAAGAAATTCATCATTTATAAGTAATGCAAATCTTGAAGCTTCTGACGGTTCTAATTTTGTTAGTAATTTAACTGCGTTATCTATATCATCATTTTTTATAAGTATATTTGCATAAACTCTTTCTGAAGAAGATAAAATATCTTTTATTTGAGAGAGTCTAGGATCATTCTGTCTTAAACTTACAAGACTATATATTATATCATTATTATTAATTAAGTCCAATAATTTTCCTAGATCTAAATTTTTAGGAGTTTCTGGTAATGATATTCTTTTAGTTAATGTATCTATTTTTATTTCATTTAGTTTTTCTTCTAATTCATTTATTGTGTTTTTCTCTACATTAGTAGAGAAAGCTGTTATAGCTCTTATTTTCATGATATTCAGATTTGTCTTACTCGTTTTTATAATCCTTTGCTACTATTACTAAAATATGTCAAAACTAACTATACTATTAGCAGACAATAGTATGGACAAATTTTATCATGGGTTAGTTTTAGCTATAGGAGGCAAATCTTTAAATTGGGAAGTAAAATTTTTCGTAACTTCACAAGCAGTAGTTTTATTTACTAAACAAAATAAAGGAAAATCAAAATTAAGATTGGGTTTCTTTGCTAGACTTTTCATAAATTATCAGATGAAAAGATTAAAGATACCTGACACTTCAAAACTTTTAGAAGAGTTATTAAAAGAAGGAGTAGAATTCTATATTGATGAGGCAGGATTAAAATTGGTAGGAATGAATAAGTCTGATTTAATGGATGGAGTTAAATTATCTGGAACTATATCTTTCCTTGAAGAAGCAAAGAGTTCAGATGTGGTGATCTCACTTTGAAGACTATAGATTCTGATGATATATGCCCAGTAGTATTAATGGAGATATTAAAAGAATGGAAATCTTTACAAGGAGAAGAAGAGATTATAGTAAAAACTCCATGGGAAGCAGTAACTCAAGAACTAGAAAAATGGTGTCAAGAGACTGGAAATGAATTTTTAGGATATGAAAGAGAAGGAAATAAAATTATAATTAGGTTGAAATTAAGAAAATAAAGAAAAGAATACTCTTTTATAGTTGTATAATATAAAAATAAACTGGTAGATGCGTATTGTGTCAAAAGATCTTCACGTATTTGAAGATCCAATACAATTATTAGAAGGTATGTGGCCAACACCATTATTAAAGCTAAGTTTAGGTAAAGACGTATGGGGTAAATTAGAATTTTATAATCCATTTAGTAAAAGTATAAAAGATAGAACCGCATGGTTTCTTTTTAAAGATGCTCTAGACAAAAACGCTAACGAAATTGTAGAAGCTACATCTGGAAATCTTGGAATAGCATTAAGTTCCCTATCAGCAATATATAATAAAAAATTTACATCATTTATACCGCAACAGGCTCCAAAAAGTTTCAGTATACTTATGAAATCTTTAGGAGCTCAAGTAATGCAATTAGGTAAATCTACTACTGAATTACTCCCACTGGTCAAATCATATGCAAAAAAATCTAATGCATTGCATTTAGATCAATTTCATAACTCATTAAATTATCTAACTCATTATTATACAACAGCTAGAGAGATTGATGAACAACTAAGATCAATGGGAAAAACTCCAATGAGAATAATAGCAACTGCTGGAACTGGAGGACATTTGACTGGTTTATCCTTATTTTTTAAAGAAAAATATGGAGACAAAATAGAAGTAGTAGGTGTACAACCAGCAGAAGGTAGCCATATTCCTGGGATAAAAAGACAAAATAATGAAGGATTTATCTCAGATGCTAAAATAGATAAAATGATAGATGTCAATTTAGAAGAAGCTATAAAAGGTATAATTAAAGTGGCTAAATCTACTGGAATCCTTATAGGGGTAAGTGCTGGAGCCACAGTAGCAGCGTATGAAAAGATTATGGATGAAAAAACTACTGTTTTAATATTTCCTGATGACGCATTCAAGTATATTGACTATATAGAAAAATATGTGTAAAAGATATATATTTATTAATTCCTAGTCATTAAGAGTAGTAAAAATGCGAATAGAAAACATAATAAAGAATACATATTTACAAACTAAAATATTGGAAGTAGATGGACAAAAATTCGCTATGAAATGCTATGCACTTAATGCAGGATTAAAATGGTATTTCATTTCATCATTTTTTAGATCGTATCCATATGCATCCGATTATAAAATAAGAATGGATAGAGAGATAGATTTTTTTACAACAAAATGGGAAGAAATAGGAGTACCTAAAATAATAGATATAGACTGCGAGAATTCTTGCGTAATTAGAGAATATATAAATGGAGAACAAATTGGTATTAATCATTTTGTAAAACTAGGTAAATCAATGAGATATATTCATGATAACGGATTTGCATTAGGCGATACAAAGCTTGAGAACTTCTTAGTAAAAGATGATAAAATATATGTTATAGACGCTGAACAAGCAATAAGAACAAAAGAAACTACATATTACGCATGGGATATACTTGTGTTTTTATTGTTTGTTTCATTTAAATATTTTAATGAGTTAAAATCTTTTGAATTTGCTACAAAGGAATTTCTAGAATCGTATAATATTACTAAAGAGGAATCTAAAGCAATATTTGGTGTAAAAAATATAACTCTTTTATCTATGTTTCCACCAATGCATTTAAATATTGCCAAAAAAATTATTGCAGAATATTAATAACAATATTATTATCCTTTTTGGTTATTTCCATTGTAGACTCAACAATCCTTGTTCCACATGCTGGACATCTATAGAAATATCGTACTTCTTTCTTATTACCACTTGATTCTGATTCAGCCATAAACTCCATTCTTATGCCACATTTTGGACAAAGTACTTCTTTCATCGCATTTATTAAGGATGTAAACAATATAAATGTAATGAAAGACAGATACGGTAGAGAACTAGAAGATCTAAGAATAACATTAACTCATGTATGCAATTTTTCATGCTTCTTTTGTCATATGGAAGGAGAAGGAGATCTATATGTAAATGGATTAACACCAGACGAAATAGAGTTAGTAGCTGAGGTATCTAAAGAATATGGAATAAAGTATGTAAAACTTACTGGAGGAGAACCTACATTACGTAGAGATTTAACAGAAATAATCTATAGATTAAGAAATTTGGGATTAGAAGTATCAATGACAACTAATGGATATATGCTATCTAAAATAGCATCTAAGTTAAAAGAAGCAGGATTAAACAGAGTTAACATAAGTTTACATACATTAGATAAAGAAAAATTCAAAAAAATAACTGGCGTAGATGGAATGGATAGAGTTATAGAAGGCATAAAAGAAGCTATTAATGTAGGACTAAAACCAGTAAAACTAAATTTTGTAGCAACTAAAATGAATATAAATGAAGCATTTAATGTTATAGATTTTGCAGAAAAAATCGGTGTAAATGAACTTCATCTTATTGAGTTACATCCAGTAGGTATGGGAAAGATTGCATTCAGTTATCATGAGAAACTTAACAACTTAGAAAATGTCCTTAAAGAAAAGGCACTAAGAGAGGGTACAAGAAATAAACATTATAGACCAAGATTCTATTTACCTAGCGGACTAGTGGTAGAAATAGTAAAACCTTATGCAAATCCTATATTTTGTAGTGGATGTAATAGGATAAGACTAACAGTAGACGGAAAATTGAAAACTTGCTTATATAGAGATGATAACTCAATAGAAATTTTGAACATATTGCGTTCTAACTTAGACAAGTATCATAAGATGCAGTTGCTTAAAGAGGCATTTGATGTAGCAATAGCTATTAGAGAGCCAAACTTCAAATATATAATATGATGAGAATAGATAAGTTAGAAAAAATAGAAGAAGATACAAAATCTTGTGTTGTAATTGCCGGCGATCCTAATGTTTTTTATTTCTCTAATTATAGAGGGGCAGGAGTTTTAATCACTTGTGAGGGCAGTACTACTTTATTAGTTCCTTTACTAGAAGAAAATAGAGCATTAGACATTAAAAATCTAGATATAAAAATATATTATCCATATAAAATTGCAGAAAATATAATAGAAGGTTCATTAACTACAGCAATTTCTAAGCTTGTATCTTCTAAAAGCATAGCTTTAGATGTAGCATGGGTACCAGTATCATTATATCAGAATTTAAGCAGTAAATTCCAAATAATAGATATATCAGATAGAGTTTCTTCTTTTAGAAGCATAAAAGATGAAGATGAATTACTAAAAATAAGAAAAGCGGGAGAAATAACAGCTGAAGCAATGAAAGTTAGCGCAGAAAAAATTTTAGACAACACAGAGAAACAAGTTTCTGGTATAATAGATTATACAATGAAAATAACGGGTGCAGAAGATTACGCTTTTCCTTCAATTGTAGCAGGAGGAAAGAATTCTTCTTATCCTCATCATATACCCACTGACTATAAGATTAAAAATAATGATAATGTTGTAGTAGATATAGGTGCAAAATTTGAAGGATACTGCTTCGATAGTACCAGGACTTTCAATATAAAAAACGAAGAAGTAAGAAAAATATATGAAATCGTACTTCAAGCACAATTAGAAGCAATAGATGCAGTAACAGCAGGAGTAAAAGCATCAGAAATAGATAGAATAGCAAGGCGTGTAATTGAAAAAGCTGGATATGGAAATCATTTTATACACTCTACTGGACATGGAGTAGGGATAGAAGTTCATGAATCACCTTACATAGGATTTACATCTAATGACATTCTTAAGGAGAATATGGTAGTAACTGTAGAGCCTGGTATATATATTCCAGATAAATTCGGAGTTAGAATTGAGGATACAATGATAGTAACTAAAGGAAAACCAATAGTTCTTGAAACAGCTTATAAACTATTATAAAAATATCTAAAAAACTATTTTATATACATTGTAGCAATGCTATAGTTGGTATGGAAACTTCAATAGATCAAGAAAAACTAATAGATGAAATAGCTAAGAGAGTTAGAGAGATCCTAGAACTATTAGGGGAAAATCCAGACAGAGAAGGACTAAAAGAAACTCCTGAAAGAGTAGCAAGAGCGCTAATAGAGATGACCAGTGGATTAAGAACACCTGCACCAAAAATAAAAGTGTTTAATTCTAGGGATATAAATGGAGAGAATATATCTGAAGATAATCAAATAGTTCTCATAAGAGATATTCAGTTTTCTTCCTTATGCGAACATCATTTGTTACCATTTATAGGCAAGATTCACGTTGCCTATATACCTAATGGTGATGGAAAAGTAGCCGGATTCAGTAAAATAATAAGAATAGTGAATTACTACTCATCTAAACCTCAAATACAAGAACGTTTAGTTTCAGAAATAGCTGATGCAATAATGAACAGTCCAATAAAGCCTAAAGGAGTTCTTGTAATAGGTAGCGGAATTCATATGTGCGCTTATGTAAGAGGAGTTAAAGATAAGGAAGCTAAATTAGTATCAATAGCTACTAGAGGATTATTTAAAGAAAATAGAGCTCTAGTTAATAATGTATTTAGACTACTAGACAATAGTAATGGTAAAGCTTTAAACTTATTATGATGTTTTTTAAAAAATAAATTAATGAACAGTAAAGATAAAATAATATCAATTCTAAGACAGAATGGTTCTTTGCCACAATCAGAGCTAGTAAAAATATCTGGAATTTCTAAAAGCAGAATATCTGAACTTCTCTCTGATTTAGAGAAACAAGGAGTAATAAAGAGACAAGTGATTGCCGGCAAAAATTTGATAGTGAGTCTTAATGAAAAAAGGTTCCTAAGACTTGGAATAATAACTGCTGCAGAATATCCATTTATTATACCGTTTGTTAAAAAAATGAAAGAAAAAAATATTGAAGTAGAAATAAAAATTTACAATAATGGACTAGATGTAACAAGAGATTTAGCTTTGGGTAAAATAGATTTAGGTTTTTCTCCAGTAGTATCTCAAATTATATTTTCTAAGGTGTTTAATATAAATATTATAGCAGGAGGAGCCAAAGGTGGTGGAGGTATAGTAGGAGATTCATGCAAAGTAGGATCTACAGTTTTATCTAGTATGGAAGTATGGACATTAGAGGAATTGAAAGATGTAAAAATAATTCCATATAATTCTCCTATAGATATGATAAATAGTTTTGAAAAAAAGGAGATAAAAGCAATAGCTATATGGGAACCTTACTTATCTATTCTCGAATCCAAAGGATACGAGATTTCACATGCTTTTGATTATAATCATTGCTGTACATTAGCAGTTAGAAATGGATTAGAATATGAAAAAATAAAAAGTATTTATGAGGAGTCGTTTTCATGGTTTCTTTCATCTAAGGATAGATGGATATCAGATTATGCTAATTTATTAGGTCAAGATTATAATTTATTAAAAAAATCTGTTAATAGATATGAATTTGATAGCTATCTAGATTTGAATGATATATATAAGAAACTAAAAAAATCAAATATATATGTTCCTGCGTATTAAGAGTCTAAGTAATAGTATAACTCCATTGGATGAGGATACATTTGTAATGATTTAGCTTCATCTCTCTTTAGATCAATATATACGTCTAGTATTGTGGAATTAAATACTGGTTTTAAGAATTCTTTATCGCTTTCTAACTCATCTAATGCTTCATCTAATGATCTAGGTAATTCCTTTATTCCTAGTTGTTTTCTTTTTTCTGGAGTTAGATGATAGATATTTTCGTCTACAGGATCACCTGGATCAATTTTCTTATTTATTCCATCTAATCCTGCCATTAGAATAGCAGAGAAAGCTAAATATGGATTACATGATGGATCTGGTGCACGATATTCTATTCTTTTTGCTTTCTCTATACCTCTATAGTATGATGGTACTCTAATTATAGCGCTTCTATTTGACCTGCTCCAAGCTATATATACTGGAGCTTCAAAGCCTGGAACTAGCCTCCTATAACTATTCACTGAAGCTGATACTATTGCAGATAATGCTCTAGCATGATGCAGAATGCCTCCAATTATATATCTACCTATTTGACTAATTTCAGCATATTCGTCAGTAGGGTCAAACATTAAGTTCTTTTTGCTATCTTTAGTCCATAAACTAAAATGAGTATGCATTCCAGTACCATTATCTCCAAACATTGGCTTTGGCATGAAAGTTGCAACCATACCATGTTTTGCAGCAACGTTTTTTACAACGTATTTCAATGTTTGAACTTTATCTGCAGTATCAGCTAATGATGAAAATCTAAAGTCAATTTCTCCTTGTCCTGCTGTTGCTACTTCGTGATGAGTTGCTTCTATTGTAAATCCAAAATATTTTTGTAACGTATCTACAGCTTCTAATCTTACATCCATTAATTGATCTATTGGTGGTGCAGGATAATATCCTTCTTTGTATCTTATTAAATGACCTCCACTATTTTGCCATGGTGCTTCTCTTGCATATATCTTGTAACCTGTTCCTCTTTGTGGAGTTCCTACATCTAAATCTAATTTATCAAAAATAAAGAATTCAAGTTCAGGACCAAAAAATGAAGTATATCCTTGCTCCATTTGATATCTTTCTGCCTCTTCTGCGATGAATCTCGGGTCTCTTTCAAATCTACCTTTGCCTCCTCCCCAAAATACCTTAGTTATTACTCTTCCTACGCCAGGTGTCCACGGTATTATGGTAGTAGTTTCTGGGACAGGCAACAGGACCATATCACTTTCGTAGATCATTGTAAATCCTTTTATACTGCTTCCATCTAACTTTCCGAAACCAGTTTTTAACGAATCTAAATCAAATTCACTAGCAGGAATAGTAATATGATGTAATCTTCCTGGAACATCAGTAAATTGCAAATCCATCCAATCTAATTTATTATCTTTTATGAACTTCAAAACTTCTTCTGGATTTGAAGGCATGAAACGAATTATGATAAAGAGTATATAAGCTTATATCATAATTCATATGAAAAGTTTTTAGATAATTAGTCTAAATTTATAATTATATTATCGTTGAATTTGAAGTTTTTATGTATTATAATTAAACGTTTTTAATTAGTTTTCCATTATTCATGGTTAGATGAGAGTTAGCTAAATTAGCATCTTTTTCATCCTGAGTAGTAAAAATAACTTCTATTTCGTATTTTTTTGTTAATTCGAAGAAGTTCTGCATGAATATTTCCTTATTGTTTATATTAGAGAATGCCTCATCTACAAGGATAAGTTTAGGTTTAGAAAAGATAGCTGTTAATAATGCAACTTTCTCTTTTTGCCCTAAGCTTAGTTTTCCTACTTTTCCATCAAAATTTATTTCAAGTAGGTCTTTCGCTTGTCTTATTTCGTCTTCCTCTATTTTTAGTTTTTTGAGTTTAGCCCCCCAAAGTATATGAGCATCTACCTTAAAATTTGGTATATAAGATTCTTGATTAACTAAAACAATATCTCTTTTTTCTGGTGGTAAATTGGTTATTTCATCATTATTAAGTTTGATATACCCCTTATCTATTTTTAGAAATCCACTTATTGTTCTTAAAAAAGTTGTTTTTCCACTTCCATTTTTGCCAGTTATACAAATTATACCTTTTTCTTTTATTTCAGCATTTAGTGTAAATTCACCTAACTTTTTGTATGTCTGTGCTTCTATCATAAATATTTTCCCAGTGTTTGCTCTAATGTATCTGTATCAACAGCACCAACCAAATTTTCCTTAAGTTCGCCATTAACAAAGATTAACGTTGTAGGTATGTTTAATACATTGTATTTATCAGCAGTCTTAGAATTTTCATCTACGTTTAGTCTTCCGAAGACTGCCTTATCTTTGTATTTTTTAGCTACTCTCTCGAATACTGGTTCATATAAATGGCATGGAGCACACCATTGAGCCCAGAAGTCTATTACAACTATTTTATTTTTTGAAATTATATCATCGAAATTCTCATCAGTTATAGTAATTGTTTCGCTTTTATCCTCTTCTTGTAGACTATTTGCTTTCTCTTCTAGTTTTTTTGCTATATCTTTTATTAAAGATTCTATATCACTCAAGTTTATCCACTATATATACTCTTTTTAATCTCTTATAAAATGCTACTCTTTGGTTAACATAATTTAATAACTCTTCATCTAATCCCTCTCTTTTTTCTTTGACAGTAACTTTAGCTACTGGTTGGGTACCTAGATTTCCTGAATCTTCACCATAAACATAAGCACTAGTTACTGAAGGATGATTAAGTAATATTGTTTCCAAATCTCTTGGAAATATTGGATATCCTTTATATTTTAGCATTCTCTTCTTTATTCCTTTAAAGAAAAGTAATCCTTCCTCGTTCATCATAACTAAATCTCCAGTTTTAAGCCATTCTCCTTCGTATACTTTTCTAGTTTCTTCTTCATCCTTATATCCAAGCATTAACCATGGTGCTTTTACCCATAATTCACCTGTTTCTCCTATTTTAGCTTCAGTATTATCATCTTTAACTATTTTTATTTCAGCTTGTAATATTGGTTTTCCTATACTTATTACATTAGAATATTCAATTGGTTGATATGTAACTACTAAACCTTCTGTAAAGCCATATTGTTGAACTATATCTTTCCCAAACTTTTCCTTGAATAACTTTACTGTATTAGGAAAGAGGGGAGCTGCTGTACTTACACATATTTTTAAACTACTTAAATTACCTTCTTCATTATTTAAAGAATCATAAACCATAGGTACTGTAGCTAGGAAATTCATTGAATATTTATTTATTACGGATATAGTTTCTTTTGCATTAAATTTTTTCAATACATACATTGATCCTCCATCTTCTAATACTAATCCTAGCACACTATTTCCTAAAACATGAGCTAGTGGAACTGTAAGTACAGTAGAGATATTGTTTAATTTTATAGTATTATATAATGAAGCAGAATTTAATTCTACTCTTTCAGCACTATGTAAGACTTGCATCGTTCTTCCTGCGATTCCTGCATAATAATATATTAATCCTACTTCATCTTCTCTATACTCATAAGGTTTCTCATTCAAAATTTTACTGTTTTCTATTGAGGTAACTGTTTTATAGTTTTTTAGTATATTTTTCTCTCTATCATATATTTCTTTATCAGTAAATACTATACTAGGATTAGAGTCTTCTAAAATAAATTTTAGATCTTCTGAAGAGGTTAAAGGATCTATCATTACAATTTTTGACCCTGCCCAGTATGCTCCCAAATAATTATAGACAGACTGAAGAGAGTTAAACATTATATGCGCTATAGTTTCACCAGGCGAAAGAATGGATGCTACTTTTTTTACTTCTTCTGTTGCTTTTTCATAGCTTACGGTTGAATTTTCATCAATTAAGAACGTTTTTGAAGGATTTTTATTTTTCCATTTATATAAAAGTGTAGCTAAGCTCATAACTGCTTAAATAATACTATACACTGTCTAAAAAAGGATGAGGTTAATAGGTCTTTCAAGGATTCATATAACATTGTTTGATCTAGAAGGTAAATATGGTAGAATAGATGGAGGAATGGGAGTAGCATTAAGCAATCCAAAAATAGTAATAGCAGATGGAAATTGTTTATCTCCAAATATTGAAGGTATACCTAATGTTCCTTTGTGTATAGAAGAAAACTATGGTGAGCATATAGGTTTAGGACATACAACGCAGTATTTATTATCAATAAGTAAATTTGCTTTCGCTAAAAATGGTATTAATAAGAGTTCAATAGAATTAGCAAAAATAGTGAAAAGAGGTACTACTTCAGGTATAGGAGTTTACGCATTTGAATATGGTGGATTTATAGTTGATGGAGGCCATTCAACTAAAGTGAAAAAAGAAGCTTTACCTTCTGATTTTTCTGTAGCGCCACCTCCACCTTTGATTTTAAGAAAAGATTTTCCATGGTATATTTATGTAAATATACCTGAAGGAAAAAGAATATTTGGAAAAGATGAGTTAATGGCATTTAAGAATGCCAAATTAGAAGGAATAGATATTTTATCTAGAATAATTTTGATGGAATTTATACCATCAGTGATAGAAAAAGATTTAGAAGGTGCACTAGACGCGTTAGGAAGAATACAAAATTTAGGATTTAAGAAAATTGAAGTTTCTCTACAATCAGAGAAAGTTAGAAAACTTATGAAGGAACTTGAAAAAATTGGATTTCCTGCAGGAGTATCATCGTTTGGGCCTACAATCTTTACTTTTGTAAATTCTATAAGAGAAGGTGAAGAATTAATTTCCAGATTTGGAGGATTCATTGCAGAACCAAATAACAGAGGTGCTTATTTATCTCCTTAGAATACGATGAATTCGTTATTAAAGACCTGGAAGAAGTATATGGAGAGAATTTAGATAAATTTCTTGATAGTATAAAAAAGCCAAACTCTAGATTTTATCTTAGAGTAAATACGCTTAAGTCAAATGTAGATGATATTTTGAAAAAGTTTCCTGAATTTAAAAAAGATGAAGATTTTCCAGAAGCAATATATACGGAAGTCAAAGGTCCTTACGAGTTAGAAGAATTTGATACTAAAGTTATAGTAGATAAAAGGACAGCCGAAAGCGTAATGATGGGTGCTAATGCTTATTTTCCAGGCATAAAGAGGATTTTAGGTAATGGTTCTAAGGTTAGTATAATTTCAGAAAATGGTATATTAGTAGGTAACGGGATATTAATTAGAGATTCTGACACTATTATGGTAAATACTACAGAATCACTGTACTATACTCCTAAAATAGCTGATAGAGAAGAGATAAAAAATGGCTATATTTATGCTCAAGGCAAGGCTTCAATGTTTGTTAGCAGAGTTGTAGATCCACAGCCTGGAGAATTTATTATTGATATGACAGCTTCACCCGGAGGAAAACTTACTCATGTTTATCAACTAGAACCTAGGATTAAACTAATTGGTTTCGATCATACTTACACTAAGGTTAAAAAGACCAAAGAACTCTTAAATAGATTATCAGTAAAAGCAGAAGTTTACATGCACGATTCAAGATATTTATCAGAATTAGGCATAAAAGATGTTGATAAAGTAATAATAGATCCACCTTGTTCGGCATTAGGATTAAGACCTAAATTGTATGATAAAAAGGATAAAAATTATCTTATTAATTTACAAAAATATCAAAAACAGTTTTTAACTTCAGCGTATCAAATTCTAAAGAAAGGTGGAGAAGTTATATATTCAACTTGTACAGTAACAAAGCTAGAAAACGAAGAAGTAATTAATGATCCAAGATTCGAAATTGAATACTTCATAAGATTTCATCCTTTTATTCATGATATGACAGGATTTTTTATAGCTAAACTAAAGAAAAAATAATATGCCTATTGAAGAATATTTAGGTAAAAAACCAAGAATATCTGAAAAAGCATATATTCATCCTACTTCTTACGTAATAGGAGATGTAGAAGTTGGAGATCTAAGTAGTTTATGGCATTATACTGTAGTAAGAGCAGATAATGATTCAATACGTATAGGAAAAGGAACTAATATTCAAGAAAATTCTTCAGTGCATACTGATCCTGGTTTCAAGTTAGAGATAGGAGATTATGTAACTATTGGACATAATGCCGTAATTCACGGTGCAAAAATTTCATCAAACGTTATAATTGGAATGGGTTCCATCTTATTAAATGGTAGTAAAATTGGGGAATATTCTATAATAGGAGCTGGTTCTGTAGTAACTCAAAATACAGAAATACCTGAATATAGCTTAGCATTAGGAGTTCCAGCTAAAGTTATAAGAAAGTTAAAAGAAGAAGAAATTAAAATGATTGAAGAAAATGCATATGAATACATATCACATGTTAAGAGGTTTGTTAAATTATGAATCGTGATATAAAAGCTGTAAGATGGTTTATAAAAACTCAATTATTAAAAGATCCTTTTAATCCAGGTTATGCAACCTTTAAAGTAACTTCTCGATGTAATCTTAGATGCACTTTTTGTAATCCTAGTTATTATAATGGAGAACTGGGTGAAGGAAGTACAGAAACCATAAAGAAAATTATAGATAATCTAAGAGATTCTCCAGTAGTAGTTTTATCGTTTGAAGGAGGAGAGCCTACTACAAGAAAAGATATATTAGAATTATTACAGTATGCTCATGATGGATCTTTTTACGTAATGTTGACAACAAATGGATATAGGCTAAATGACGATGATTTTTTATCTAAACTTGCCGATAAGATAGACTTTTTGCACTATTCTATTGATGAATATCATTGGAACGTAAAATCCTTAGATACCTTGTGTAAATTTAGGCAATATGGATTAAAAGTAAATGTACAGACAGTAGCTACAAGATATAACCTACATAAGTTAGAAGATAAAGTAAAAAAAGTAAGAGAATGCAATTACAAGATTTTAGTACTTCCTGCAGTAGACTATCCAGATTCTAAAGTTAAGTTAGCTCCAGATCCTAATGAGTTATACAATGTACTCTCAGAATTAAAGAAAAAATATACATCTACTTTGAATAACTCATGGGGATTTATAAGAGCATTAAAAGGTGAATTCCCTAATAGGTTAGTAAGTTATGCAATATCAATATACCCTAATGGTGATTTACCTTATCCAGATGATATGAACGGAGAAATAGTAGGTAACTTAAGCCAAGAAAAACTTAACGATATTTTAAAGAAACCAAAAGTAAAAGAATTACAGAGAAAAATGCTAGAAAATCAAGCTAAATTTGAGTATTTGCATTTGCAAACTGCATCTTTCAATAGCGTTAGAGATCTAGCAGAATATGTAAATGAGATGGTTAAATGGAGATTTTTAGGAAGAGCTTAATTCAAAGCTTTGCTTATATACTTTTTCTAAGTCTTCTAATACCAAATGAGTATAAATCTGTGTAGTCTTTATATCTTTATGTCCTAATAATCTTTGTACCGCCGGTAATGGAACGCCTTTTCTTATAGCTGTAGTAGCAAATGTGTGCCTAAGTATGTGTGGCCTTAATCCGCTTATACCAGCTTTATTTCCTATTCTTCTAACTATCTTATATAGAGCTTGATAAGTTAAATCAAATATCTTGTCATTTTCTGTTTTATTCTTTCTTAAAATATATCTTCTTAAAAGAGATTCTGTTTCTTTTGTAAAAAATACAACTCTCTCTTCTCCATTTTTGGTTTCTCTTACTCTAATTATCCTCTTTTCGAAATTTACATCACTTACTCTTAAATTCAGCAATTCTTTAGATCTTAATCCAGTATCCAAAAACAATTTTATTATTAGCTTATCTCTTAACCTTTTAGTAGACTCCAAGATAGCGTTTACTTCATTCTGATTGAGTGCATAAATCTCTTTTCTTCTAGACCTAGGTAAAACAGGGTTAATCTGAACTCCTAACCATTTTAGAAATCTTCTAACAGCTATTACATATTCTCTAAGAGTTACACTTCTAGCTCTTTTACTATCAATACCTTGAATTTTACCTTTTCGAGAGGACAAATATAAAATCCACTTATTTACATCATTAGAAGTAACTTCTTTAGGATCTTTTTTTATATACTCTAGGAAATTTTTTATTGCACTAGAATACATTTTTATTGTACCTTCTCCGGCACCAGCTGCTTGCAAAGCAATTATAAAAGAATCAAAATAATTTCCATCTTCTGGTGGGCTACCTAACTGTAATTTCACAATAAGAATGATTTATTAAATACACATAAAAAAGCAATGAAAAGATATTACTAGTCCTGCCAGAGATAATCCATACCAGTTTTATCCAGAGATTTTAACCATTCTATAAATTTTTTAACATTTTCTCCTTGAAATATTGATCCATGTTGAGGTGCTATTATTTGTATATCTAATCCTTCTAAATGCTTTAACCAATTTCTTATTGCCTTTGCGCTAGCTATATATCTTCTATGAAAACCCTCCATATATTTCACATGTTCCTCAAAATTTTCTACGAATAAATACCATACGCCTGCAGGATATACAGCAGCACCTAAATCACCAGAAAAGTATATTTTAGACTTAGTGTCATAATAGTGGAAATTACCTGGAGAATGCATGAAGTGAGCTGGAATAGCTTTAATTACATCATTACCGAGTTTTATATTCATTCCTTCATCTGGTATATCTATAATTCGTACTGAATCTTCAAATCCTAAATGTGGAAGGAATCTTTCCCATAGACCAGAGGCGTAAATCTTAGCGTCTGGCGTTACATCTATCCATAAATTTAATGATCCGATAACATCTGGATCTTGGTGAGAAAATAATAAGTATTTAATATTCTGTGGATTTATAAATTCCTTCACATTTTCGTAAACTCTCTCAAATACAAAATATCCTCCTGCGTCAAGTAAAGCTCCTTCGTTATTATCTACTATTAGATATTGATTTGTTAATATTCCTTTTTCGTGTTCTGACTCGTCTAATCCTAACCAAACGAATTTGTGGTCTTTATCTTCGTACAATACATATGGTTTATGTATTTTTCTACTTATGCTCATTCTTTAATCACCTCCGCAATTCTTGGTGAGATTCCTACGTATATATGAATTTTGAAATCTCCACTCAAATAATTTAAATCTTCTTCATTAAATGAATCTTTCCCATCTTTTAGTATATATACACCTTTTAATTCTCCATTAATGAATAATAGTCTAAATGTAGAATCTCCTGAACCAGATATGTATATTACAGGATAGTTAGAGTACTGGGAAATAGCTTCTTCGACATAATTCAATACTTCACCTTGCTTTAGAGAAACTTCATCACTTTTAGCTAATTTGGACTTCATCAAAAGTTTAGATATTGAGGATATTTTTGATAGATATGTTGAGTAATTTCCTGACGAAGTTTCTTCTATTTCTTCTTCCTTAAATTTGCTTATCTCATTTTTAATTCCATTTGTTATTTCATCTAAAATTTTCTTTAATCCCTTAGATACTATCCATTCTTTTTCTCCAGAATAATTTATTCCGACTTTTACGCCTTTTTTGGGTTCTGCAGTTAAAATTATTTTTAATTCGTTATCATTTTTATCCTTTAATTTATATTCAATTAAGCCATTGCCAACAAAAGTAGGTTCTATACTGAAATATGATTCAAAAGAGAAAAGTAAAAGTCTAGTAAATTTAAGTTTTATAATATTACCTTTAATTTCTACAACATTTGGAATTATCGAAATTATATTAGACTGATCTCGAGCCCAGTTCATTACTACTTCTGGTCTCGCTATTTCAATATCTTCAGTTTCTGATTTCATAGAAGAACATTATTTTTTGTCTATAAATACATTTTTTATATACTATAATGTGGTTTAATATTAACGGGGTTAATATTGGACTAATAATAATAATTTATTTAATTTAATTCTTAATAATAGTTACCATGAGATTTTTAGATGCTAAAAATTTAGAAGAATATCTAACACCTAAAGAGGCTGTAAAAGCTGTAAAAGAAGCTTTTCTAATGTATTATAAAGGTGAAATATCTCAACCACAAAGGCAAGTCCTCACTATAAAAGGAAACTGGTGGGGAATAATGCCTTCTTTTACAGCTTTTTCAGTAGCAGTTAAGATTGTTAATGTAATAAACGATAATCCTAAGAGAGGTCTTCCGTCTGTCCAAGGTGTAGTAGCACTTTTTTCTCCAGATACCGGAGAATTAATTAGCATTATGGATGGTACAGTATTAACAGCAATAAGAACAGCATCCGCTAGTGTATTATCAACAGAGATAGCCTATGGAAATAAAATTAATACTTTAGGGATAATAGGTGCAGGAATGGAAGCTTATTATCATGCTAAAATCGCACAAGGATATTTATCAGTATCTAGAATTTTAGTTTCAGCTAGAAAATCTCATATAGAATTAGCTAAAAAGATCAATGCAGATGCAGTTGATCTAGAAAAATTACTTAAAGAATCAGACGTTGTGTATGCCACAACTTCATCTAAAACTCCAGTAGTTATAGGAAATTTAATGAAAAATGATTTTCATGTTAGTAGTATAGGGGCACATACACCAGATAGTAGGGAAATAGATGATGAAACTATAAGAAAATCTAAAACGTTTATTGTAGATTCTTTAGAAGCGGTATCCAAAGAAGCAGGAGATTATATACAACCTAAATCTTCTGGTTTACTTGATGATAAAAAAGTTTTAGAAATAGGTAAAATATTAGCTGAGGGCATAAAGGTTGAAAGACCATCTATTTTTAAGACTGTAGGTATTTCTGCACAAGATAATATAACAGCGTATTATGCGTATAAACTTAGCCAAACTTCTTCCAGATAACATTTGGATTATTAGTTTTTTCGTTAATCCACAATGCTAAAACAAAGAGTAAAGATGATAGTCTATTTAAATAAACTATATGCAACTTTTTGGCTTTATTTTCTCTATAAATTTTCACTAGACTTCTTTCAGCTCTTCTACATACAGCCCTAGAAAAATGTAAATATGAAGAAGCTATATGTCCTCCTGGCAAAACAAAATTTCTTAAAGGTTGGATTTCATTTCCAATTTTTTTAATCTCGTCTTCAAGGAAATTTAATCTATCAGCGCTGAAATTTAGTTCAAAACCAGCTACTTCTGATGATATTGTAAAAATATCGTTTTGAATTGTTTCAATTACTGAACTAAGTTCTGGATATAGTGTAGATACAATACCTAGTGTAGCATTAAGTTCATCTAAATTTCCTAATGCGTTAACAATATCATCATCCTTCCAAACTTCTCCTTTCGATGGAACTTTAGTTTTCCCTGAATCTCCAGTTCCAGTATACCATGTCATATAGTTATGTTTATCTACTAATTAATAACTAATTTATTTTAATGTATTATGATGCTCATTGTCATTACAATCTTCTAGGCAAACCTTATCCAAATTATGTTATAGCATCAGTATCTATGGATTACTCCTCGTCTATTCAAAATTTAAATATTAAATCCAAAAATATTCTAGTAGGAGTGGGAATTCATCCATGGAATATTAGCAAAGGTGAAGCTATAGATGATAAAATTATTTCGTTAATTAAAAAAGCTGATTTTATAGGAGAAATAGGTTTAGATTATAGGATTGAAACACCAAAGGAGGTCCAAATTAAATATTTTACAAAATTTCTAGAATTGGCGAACGAGTACAATAAAATGGTAAATATACATTCAGTAGACTCGTATGAAGATGTAATAAAACTGTTAGCAAAGTATGAGATAAAGAAAGCAATAATCCATTGGTACTCAGGGCCTACTGATCTTCTAAAAGATATTGAAGGAGCAGGATACTTTATCACAATTAATCCTTCTGTAACTTTTCAGAAAAAACACAAACTAGTAGCAGAAAAAGCTCCATTAGATATAATTCTAACAGAAAGTGATGGAGGCTATGTATATAAAGGGAAATTATTAGAACCAACAATGATTAAAGATACTATTCATTATCTCTCTTTAATTCGAGGAATATCTGAAGACGAGATAAGTAAAATAATAGAAAGAAATTTCCACAAAATATACTAAAATTGATTTTAAACAATATTTGCAGATATTTTCTATTAGAAATCTGGGGAAACGCTTATTGCTATAAGTTTTATTTTATCCTTATTATGATTGCAATAGTTACTGGAGCATCTAAAGGTATAGGTAAGTGTACTTCTAAAAAACTTAAAGAAAAAGGATATACAGTAATTGCTGTATCTAGAACAAAACCAGAGGTAGGAGATCAAAACTATGAACTGGACGTTTCAGATAAGTCTGCAGTTTTTTCCTTTATAAATAAAATAATTGAAGAATATGGTAGGATAGATGTTGTAGTTAATAATGCAGGTTTTGGAGTATATGGTTCATTTCTTGAAACAGATTTAAATGAAGAAGAGTATATGATAAAAACCAATTTTTTAGGCCCACTATATTTTATGAAAGCAGTTTTACCATATATGGTAAAACAGAAGAGCGGTGCAATTGTAAATATAATTTCTGAGGCAGCATATGTAAGTACTCCAAATCTATTAGTATATTCTGCAACAAAATCAGCCTTAGCAAGTCTGACGAATGGACTATGGGCTGAAATGAAGAGATATAACATTAAAGTCTCTGGTATTTATCCTGGACCAGTAAAAACTAATTTTACTTCTCATCCTTCATTTTCTAAAGTAAAATCAGATCCTTTTGCTAGATATGCAGTTAATCCAGAAAAAGTTGCTAATGCTGTGATAAAAGCGATAAAATCTGGAAAAAGAGAAATTTATGTACCATCAAAGATTTATCTTGATCCATACTTTCTAAAATTATCAAATATTATGCAAAATTTAACATATTCTATTATAAGTAAATATTTTGTGTAGAATTCCATTTATTAAACTTTTATTTAAATAATAAATACATTTTAATTTAACTTTATTAACTAATAATTCTACTGTATCAAATGTATTTAAAGATAAATATTTATATCATGAAATATTACTCTATACACATATGAGAAATCGTAAAGGTATAACTAAAATCCAAGGAATAATAATAGCAGTTATTGTTATAATAGCTATAGTAGGTATAGCTTTAGTAGTAATTCCTAAACCAACGAAAGTAACTCCTACTACAACAACTATTACTTCAACTACAACAACTTCTATAACTCCTCCACCAACCACTTCCGGAATACTTACTATTTATGTAGCTGGCGCATATAAGGCAATTTTTAATCAGTTAGCTTCTCAGTTCAAAAACTCTACTGGTATTACAGTGAAAGTAGTACCGGGTGGTTCGTTCTCATTAGCCTCTGAGATAGCTACTACAGCAGAGCCTCCACAGTTATTCGTTCCAGTTGCTTATATTCAAGCAGTAGAGTTACAGCAATCTAGAGATGCAGGCTGGGCAATAGCATTTCTATCTGATCATATGTCAATAGTTTATAGCAACTATACTACACAAAATCCATATTGGGGAGAATTATATTCTAACTATACTATGGCAATGAAAACTAATTCTACTACTTATTGGAATAATTTCTTTACTCTACTATCCGAACATTTTAGTCTAGGCATATCTTATCCATCTAGCGATCCAGAAGGTTTATACGCGTATTTGATATTGAAAATGGCTGGCAAATTATATTCACCAACTCATAGTGAGAGTTACTATATATCCATAGCTAATTCTTCTCACAATATTGAAGGAGCATCTACAACTGCTGATTTTGTGGCACCATTAGAGGCTGGAAGATTAGACTTCGTATTTTCGTATGAGTCTTATGCAATTTCGCAACACTTTGAGTATCTAACGTTGCCACCTTGGTTAAGTTTTGGTTACTATGCTAATGAAACAGCATGGGATAGTGAGTTTACATGTCCTATAACTGTTAATGGTCAATCATTAGATATTCATGGTAATCCAGTATATCTATATATAACAGTTCCTCAAGGAGCATCCGATGCTACAGAAGCTTATGAGTTCATTAGTTTCTTACTTTCCCACCATTCGGAATTATCTCAATTTGGCGTGACACCACTATATCCTGCATTGTTATTCTATCAAAATAAGTCTGATGTTCCTTCTCAAATACTTAATTTAGTGAATGAGGGAGAACTAACATATGCAGGTAACTTTTCGGCAATTTAATCTTCTAAAGATATTATCTTTTTTGTTTCCTTTAATTCTAATTATTCCTTTACTATATATTCTATTTTATGGATATGGCCCATTCTATGTTAAGAGTATTGCATTTAGTAAAATAGTAATTTCGTCAATAGAGTTAAGTATATTTTCCGCCTCTGTTGCAATAGGTATAATCATATTATTATTCTCACCTTTAGCTTATTATTTAGCAAGGCATAGAAATCCTGTTTTAGAGACATTTGTAGATATACCAGCTTCTGTGCCACATCCTTTAGTCGGGATAGCACTAGTATTTATGGATAGTCCATTAACTCCATTTGGTAAGTTCCTTCTATCACATGGAATTAATTTCTATTATACTTATCTAGGAATAATTTACGCATTGATTATCGTTTCCTCTCCAATATATATTAGATCAATGCAAAATTATTATGAAGGAATACCTAAAAGCTATGAAGAATTTGCAAAAGGTTTGGGAGCATCAGAAACAAGAATTTTCTTTAGAATAATGTTACCATTATCTGTTAAAGGTATAATATCTGCAGGTTTGACATCAATAGCTAGATCAATTAGCGAATTTGGTTCAATATTCATTATAGCTCCTTATGTTACAGGATGGATATTTAATGGTGATTGTGTTGCATCAGTTTATATTTACAACGAGTATCAGTCATATTTTGATGCTTCAATAACTGCAGCTGCTACACTTCTAGTTTTTTCGTTTGCGTTAATAATAGCAGTAAGAATTGCAAATTATTTCTTAAAATAGTGGGGCTGCCGGGATTTGAACCCGGGACCACCAGCGATCTAGAAGAATCTTTAGAACGCCGTAAGCTTACGTTGGTTGCCAATTTACGCCAATATGCGACAGACGGCAACATTAAGGCTTTCTATGAATTTTTGCTCAACGAAAGAAAAGTAAATGAAGAGACTGCTAAAAAGTATGTTTTGGCGATAAATAAACCTTATCGTGAGACTACAGTATCCCAAAAGGCCTATAGACTATTTGCTAAATTCTTGGCATCACGCGGTATAATTTCTGAAGAATTTGCGGAAAAGATATTGAAGATTGTTAAAGTGAAAAGGACTAACGCAGATTTGCATATCCCTACACTTGATGAAATTAAAAAAACATTAGAGTTAGCTAAGGGTTATAGCGAGAACGTCTACTTTATCTACCGTTTAGCTTTAGAAAGCGGTGCTAGATTAAGCGAAATCCTAAAGGTGTTGAGAGAACCGGAAAAGGACATATGTGAAAACGGTATATGCTATTATCCGTTGAACTGGACTAGAGGATATAAGGGTTCTTTCTATGTCTTTCATATTATGCCTTTGAAGAAAGTAGAGGCAACAGAATGGGCAGTGAATAGCTTTGAAAAGAAATACAAGGAATCGGTAAATATCAAATATTTTAGAAAATTTGTCGCCACAAAAATGGCGGAGTTAGGCATACCGTTGGATATCATAGACTTTATTCAGGGCAGAAAACCCACCAGAATCCTAACACAACACTATGTCAGCTTATTCGGAATAGCAAAAGAACAGTATAGGAAGTATGCGGAGTGGCTAAAAGAACAGACACTGAGATAACCCCCGTTATCTACCCTAAATTTTCGTTACTTGGCCGATCAATTTGGCTAAGTGAAAGCTTTATCTGCGCTAATAGATCTAATTCTTTCTCTTTTCTCTTCTTCAAATATTCATTGTAGAAGTTGTTAGGAAGCTCTACTTTGAAATAATCCAATGCTTTATAAGTGGATTTTGTTGTAAAATCACCTTTTGTATTTCTTGCGAATCCCTTTTCATATAATTGTGCTATAGCAATTTTCTTTTTCTTATTATTCCACACTATCTTTATCTGATACCATCCCTTTTCTCTCAAGAAATAGGCTAGATCATCTGGTGCCGGTGTTGTGAAAATTACCGCCGATACCCTACTCCTTATTAATGCGTAATATGAGTAGAAGGCTTTCATATAGTCCTTATACCAGTAGTATTTGCTAAGCCAAATTGATGCGTCATCAAAGATAATATATGGTATCCGTTCATCTCTTTCCGTGATTTCCTCGATGAAAGTCAGGGCGTCAGGCAATTCGAAGAAGTACTTTACGTATTGCCATGCCTCGTCCTTCGTCTCTAGGTTATGAAGTGCGAATTCCACATCTCTCGCTACCTTGAACGCATAAGTAGTCTTCCCGGTCCCCTGAGGGCCGAATATCACTGCGCTGACAAAGCCCATAGACTTGTATGCTTCCACAATTTTCTGCGCTAGCCATAATAGTTCTGTCATTCTTCATCACTTTCCAGATCTGAGTCTTTGCTTCCATGTAATAATTGTTTGAATAAGCTCTTATTTACATTCTCATGAACTTGGCCTGAGCTGACGCGCAGAACTCTTAATATATCTCTACGCCCTCTTCCACCTTTGCTAACAAGATAATACCTTAGCTTATTTGCATACTCCGCAAGTTCTGTTACCGGCTCCTCGCCGAAGTATTGGGGAAGCTGAGCAAATTCGAACGCAGTTAATATTAGTCCGATCTGGCCTCCGCTAAGGTAAAACATAGTGTCCTTAGGCTCTACCAGTTCGGAAATTGCTCTATTTGTGACCGTATAGGGGTTCTCTATTTCTTGTAATTCCTCATCTTCGTTACTTTCATCACTTTCATCTAATTGGGCTTCTAATTCCTCTATCTTTTTTCTAAGTTCTTCATTTTCCTTTTTCAATAATTCCAAGTCATTGTTTGATTTTTTCATTTTCTCACCCTCTTTAGTAATTCCTCAACTTCCTTCCATTTAGGCCAAAGAATTTGTTCTTCCTTTTGTTCTTCTTCCTTTTTCATGAAGAACCACCTTTAGTTGAAGTTGGGAAAGGACTAACAGAATGTGTAGTCGTCGTATTTGTTACATGCTGCGCCAGCAAATGAGATAGATTTGCATTGGCTATACCGAAACCTACTCCTAGCCCTATCCCTATTCCCGCGATTATTCCAATTATCAACATCATCATGTCCGGTCCACTCCCTACTCTCGCTAACGCCTCAAAGAATTTTGTCTTTATAATAGAATGTATTATTTGCGGTGCGTTAATATTCTTAAGTGTAAGTTGCCTTATCTTATCATCCACACTAACATTTAGTGTATAAGGATAATCCGGGAGTGTGAAGTGCACGGCAACAAATTTCTTCCCTACGATCCTTTTACGCTCAAGAAGTAACGGTTCCCCATTAAGCACCCATACTTTTCTAAGTTTCTTCACTTCTAGCATTAAATAACCTTGATTCTCTACTAGCTTCGCTTTCCTCAAAAATAAGAGCTGCAGCCCATCCCTAGACTCCTGCAGCATTGCGACGTAATGCTCTGCGCTGAAAAGTCTGCTATTGATCCACTTCTTTGTTATTTTTATATTTACGTCTACTTTCTCTTTCTTTAGCTTCTTCTTCTTATTAGATAATTCTTTTTTAAGTTCCTCAAACTGCGCTAACTTTATTTCAAATTCGCGTTTCTCATAAAGTTTATATAGTTTTTTCAGATCTTTTCCATCTGTTATCTGCTTTTGCGCTTCTGCGTATTTTTGTTTAAGCTCTTCTAAAGTTTTTGCTTTCTTTAATTCTTCTTCCCATGCTGAAAGAAGTTTTCCATCACTCATTCTTGCTCACCATCAGTTTCATCCCGAAGAAGAATAGAAGCGAGTCTATCAGCAATCCCTCTAAATATTCCCAATAGCTCTGATAATTCCCTAAGTGCGCCACCACCAGAACGAGCGCACTTGATATAACGATAATAGCGCCATCTCTGCGGTTCAAGTATGATTTCTCTTTCCAGCCTTTTGACTTTCTTCTGACTAAATACATAATGATAAAAATTGTATCGATAATAGCTCCAGCCTCTACATACGTTTTGGGGATAGGTTCGGTTAAGAACATTGTATCGCCTCATATTCTTTCCTCCTTAACCCAGTTGAAGAAAAATGCGAAGTTCATAAGGCCAAAAGCTAAGGGCAGTAAGGCTAAATAGAAAGTTGAAGCGCTAAAAGTGATATCGGTCATGTTCTGTGCGAAGACTAGAAAGCCTACAGTCCCCATTACGAATCCAAGCAAGTTCACTAAATAGTTTCTTACAATTAAACCTAACAAAGGTATCAGAATAGAGAGAATATAGATTGTGTCACCTAATGCACTCATCAAAAGAAAAAAGAATTATGCCTTTAAAAAGGGCCTACTTTGATTTTTTCTTCAATTTTTTTAGCTTTTCTCTCAGTTTCTTTATGTCCTCCCTTTCTTCCCTTATCAATCTTCTAAAAAGTTTTATGTCATGTTGATACTTCTTGATTATGTGCTTTTTTGCTTCTATTCTTCTTTTTATCTCGCTTTCCTTCATTTCCTCATCCTCTTCAGCCTTTTTGCGAGATATAATGCGCTCAGCAAACTTCTTTTACGCTCTTCGCTTATCTTTGAACGTTTAACATGGCGGATAGCCATATCCAAGTACTTTATTTTGATATCCCCATCTTTTGCAAAAGCCTTCTTTCCGTATAACCTTTCCAGATATCTGTGTACTCTGCCCTTATGCTTTATTGCCTTTTGAATCCACCTTTTCATGTTACTCCCCCTTGTACATTTTATATATCAAAATGGCTGGAACGCCTATTATGATCAAAATATAGAAGATTGGCACTAACGATATCAATACAGTGTTGTTGCTTCCTACGTAATACGGGTTCGGTACAAACGATGATGTCGTTTCAGTCACTGTGCCAGAGACTGTAGTATATGTTGTGTAAGTTCCAGGGTTTGTCAGATTACCTATAAATGATACTATTGGCGATAATAATACAATTCCAATGATAACGAATAGAAATAAAAAAATGATTTCCTTTATGTTAGCTTCCATTCCTTACCCCTCCTTACTCCTTGTACATACGGTAAGCAATTACTGCTGGGACGATAATCAATACTAAGATATAGAAGAGGGGCACTAAGTTTAGCAACGTTGCATCTGTGCCGGTGACTTGTGGTGATGTTCCGCCTGTGAGTGTAGTTACCTCGCTCGTTATTACTGGTAGCAATACTACTCCTACGAGTATGAAGATAAAGAGGCCTATTAGCAACCCTACGTTTACGCCTTCACCCTTTCTTAGCTTTGGTCTTGACAAGAGTACTAGACTCATCAAATTCAGGTTTTCCGTTTAGGTTTTTAAATCCCCCAAGTTCTGAATTCAGATTCTGAATTTCTCTGCTGTTTGTTTTAATTTTTGCGTATAGCGTTCTTCCTTGTTTGTACAGCTCTATATATCCTTCTTTATTTAATATATGCAAATGCCGAAACACTGTAGCATATGAGAGTAAGAGAGTGTGTGAAATGAGTGATGCACTTAGCACGTAATTCTCTGCGATTAGCTGCAGTATTTTTTTGCGTAATACCTTTGCCCTTATCTCATTAGCATTATATTCGTTCATCCCTCTGTCCCCCTTATCAGTGTTACAAGTTCCCAAATTAGAACAAAGTTAAGGACTACTGCGAAAATTAATAGAAACGGCCCGACAGTCGGCACAGATGATAGAAGCGCTAAACTCGTCGTAAAGATATTAAAAATGAAGACTACGACTGCGAAAATCGTAGTTACAATCCAGATAAGCCAGTCGACAAAGTAGAATAATGGCCAAAGCCATTCCCAAGTGATACTGCCTACAGATAAGTTCCATGTAATGTTAGCCTGAGCTTGCGCCTGCTGCACAGTAGGGGGATTAGCGATACTAGGCGGCTGAATTCCCGCAAAACTCATCATTAGCAGCGCTAATATGATATCGAAGATAATCACGTTTACTATTAATTTAGCTCCCATCTTCACCACCTCCCCTTATCGAATAAAAGAGCATAAATAAGGATACTGCGCCTACCAGGAATAAAGTATACATAGGCCATAGTGCAAGGGCATATATAATCACTGTAGCTGTTAAGCTGCTCAGCAATGTAATTATCTTGTTTCTTGTGAATAGGTACATCAGGCCGACTGTAATGAAATATATTATAAATCCTAATATTTCTTGGAATTGTTTCGGAATATTAAAGCTATTTAATAGCGAACTTGAACATGTCGTTGAGCTTGTAGATGTGTTTATCCCTGTGTTTATTGATGTTTGGTTTGTTGGGTTCGGCACTATAATTATTTCGTTTATTCCTGCATGCGGAGTAAATATTATCTGCAGAATCTGATGGTTGGCCCCGTAGTTCGTATAGTTGCCGTTTACGATTATATTGAAATTCGTTGTAGTCGTTAGGAGTAGCAATTGAACCTGGTCATTACCGTAAGCGTAAAGGAATATCTTTAACGCTGTGCCGTTCCATGTCTGATTCATTATATAATCTTCTTGCGGTAATGAAGCCCAAAATAGGTCCAGGTTCGGGGCTCCCCATGTGTCTACATAATCCTGTGTGGCGACATCGCCCCATGGCTGCGTCTCGCTATTCATCTGTAAGCCACTGCCATAGCGGGCTACATAGTAGATATAGCTGCTAGGATAGTCATATGCGCTTCTCTGCCATACCCTGCTAATGGCTAGACTTGCTAATGTGTTATTGCCTATCGCGTCAGCGAACTCGCTTACTAATTCTGCTTTATAGGTATAGTAATCAGTATCTACTGCACTGTAGTTGGCATAGACCCATAGCCTATAGGTTACGGGAGGATTTGAAACGCCTAATATACCATAAGTCGGAGTTGGTACTTCGCCGTAGTGAATCGCTTGCTCTATCAGTTCTGCACGCTGTAAGTAAGTTGGGTTATGTGTTGCATAGTATAATGCAACAAGTGCCTGGCCCGCCATTGCCGATACATCCAAGAAGTATGGCTGTGGATACACATGCACTCCAGGGTTTGGATTAGTGATTTCTGGAATTGTGAATAAGCCATAGAAGGGGTTCAACCAACTGAGAGGAATAGTAACATTAGATGGTCCATTTGTACTATCTACGAGAACATAAACTGTTTGCGGTGCTGTGATATGCCAACCTACAACAATCGTAGAACTTGGCGGGGCATTAACTGTCGTCAAAACTGGTACTGTGATCTTAATAGGATAGAACGGCGGTGAGCCTGAGGATCCGCCGGCAGGTATGGGTACATTAGTGACTGTTGCGGATCCTATTGTCTGCAGTATATTTCCATCATATGCTATTTGCACAGTAATAGAAATGTTAGCTGTTGTTGCTGTTCCGCCTCCATTCATAAACAAATATGTGGTAAATGTCCCGCTAACGTTAAGGCTATTAGTGTAGGTGAAAGGCAATTTACCGGTTCCATTAGTAATGAGGCTGATTCCATACGACGTATTAAGCGGGATATCTTCGAAGAAATTCAGCCCTATCGAACTACCTGATATTACCGTACCTACGTCCATGCCAGATGTTTCGTTTATTATATATCCGTAGGAATCGAAGCCGTTTACCGTTGTGACTGCAGGGTCCTTATGGTACCACATCGGTATGTATACATATGCATACTTGCTATCGTTTTGGTATTGTAAAAGCCAATTACCTAACGTAGTGTATGCGTTAGAATATTGACTATTATGCGTTATATTATATAGTAATATTGTTGCCATAATAAACCTGGCTAAAGATGAAGTATAAGTTAATCCCCCTACACTCTGAAGCTGATCATAGTATGCGGTCCACGCTTGTTCCGCCATGCTTAATGCTTGTGTATTTCCGTACTCGCCTAGTAGCGCCAAAGCATAGATGATCTCGCCCTCATAATAATTCTCGCCCCAGTCCGCTGTCCACCAATATGATGAAATCGATGAAGGATTATAGCAGGTGAAATTTGAAGGAAATAGATCGTTTACTATTGTATTCGGCGAAACCAAGTAATCTACGCTAGGCATTAAGAAGAAGCCGAATATCCCATCATTTCCGTTATTTTCGTATGCCACCTGCACCCACTGGAAATAGCCCGGTAAGGTCGTATAGCTACCAAAGTACAATGTGTTACGGACCTCAACTGGATCCCCCATATATGCTGCATAACTTAAAGTATCCACATAAGGATTTGTTGAGCCAGCCATCGGGAACATAAATAGTAATTGAAAAGCTCCGATCCAGTTCGGCGCATATTTGGTAGACAATAGGAACCATTTGCCGAAATTGCAGCCGAGATAGGTCCAGCTAATGTTATTCGCATTCTGATAGTTCTTCAAAATCCCGCTAGGAGTTCCTAATACTGTATATCCAGTTCCTATAGTTGCCAGTCCGTTATAACCCAAATAAATCCATGAGCCGTTAACCGGTGCTGAAGCCAGTACTTCTATAGCATCACTCTGACCTAAAATATATGCAATCCAAAACGTCGCATCAAGAGAGTCGCTAGTCCATGATTCGTTGAATATGACATAACTCCCTTTATTAGTAACGGTAAAAGAAGGTCCGTAGGTCGTAGGATAATTCGTTGCAACATCTGCGACGTATACGCCAGTATTTCCTGTTTGATTAGCTTCAGCTCCAGGAATCGCCAAACCTATTCCTATCAGTAAAGGAACAGAAGATAGGTCGCCCAGATTCCAATATTTAGGCCAAACTGAAGATGGGACAGTTACCGTAACCATATTCCATTGACCATTAGCGGGGAAGTAAACGGGCATATCTGTCTGTACGAACGTTCCCGAAGCATTTTCCCAGATGAATAATACATATACTCTATTGATTGAAGATGATTGCAAAATCAAAGTTAAATTGAACGGAATAAAATCCCCTAGATAATTATACTGTCCTAATATTCCATCTTTATTATAGTATGCTAGGCCATGTGGAAGGACATTTATTATAGGGAAATTATATTGCAGTTGCTCCGACGGCGAGCCGTAGAAATCCGGTCCTGTTAGGTTCAGGTAAGTTTTTGCGCTATTAACAATGCTTACAACCGAATCGTTAGTAAGTGTGAATGGTGAAACAGATTCCCATGGGGGGTTTTGCCCTTTGAGACCTCCAAAACCTCCATCTACTATTGGATTTTCCATTCCTTGTTCCATGTCTACTAAAATACCATTCGGATACTGAATGACGTTCCCATAAGGATACACTATCGCTAATGAAGGATTGTAGTAGCTTCTTATACTAAATGTATTATCGATAGGATTGCCTACGATATCGTAAAATCCATTAGTATATCCGCTTAAACTACCAATTGTTATCGGTTGAACTGGATTAAGTGGATATTCAAATCTCTTTATAAATAGTCCGTTGACGTCGCCCTGGCTGATGAAGTTCAGAATATCATTTATATATGGATTACTATACGATTGCCACCATGGCGCTACGCTTTCTAAAAACTTAGCGTTATCGTCTATCCAAAAACTATTATTAACGCTAGGCGCCTCATGAAAAGCATAGGTCCCCGTCGGGCTCTTACTCCAAAGAGTATGAATTTCTGCGTTTGCTGCGTCCTCTACATAAAGAGGGGGTAAAGAAGAAGCATTAACTATGCTAAAACCAGATACTATTTCCAATACTATTAATATTAATAATATAGGTAATAGACTCTTTTTCATTCTTCATCACCACCTCCCAATTGACGCGTAAGAATTCTTGCGCCGAGTATTGCGACAATAAAAACGAAAATATAAATAATATAAAAAGGAATAAGCCCAAAATACGCGCTTAAGAAAACTCCTATCACGCCGAATACCGCCAGCCCACCTGCACCCATGAACTTATATCCAATACCCATAAGGGCCAGCATAATGAGCGCTCCGACAATCCAATTAACCCACCCGGGCAAAGCAAAACTAAAACCTTGGCTATTATTTAGCGTTATTGATGTAGTCGTTGTACTTGTATTCGTAGTTTGTGGAAATATTTGGATTACACTATAATTGACATTCACCCATACGATATCAATGTATTCTATTTGAGAATTTATTACCGGGACCCTAGCGTATCCTGTCCCATTCTGATTTGTATAGCCCTCCGCTACCTCTGTTAGGTTATTAACTGAGTTACCCACAAAAATAGCATACGGCTGAGGGGTTCCATTTACTGGCGAAAATTGAAATTCAAGATAAAAATATGTACCCGCTTGCGGACTCACAGGGGGAGTAGAAATTATGTTAATGCTAGAAGCTAAGCTAATTATAGCTAACATAGGGATTGCTAACAAGAGTAGAGCTAACTTCCTCATTAAGGAGGAAAAAAGAGTGTGACTTTAAAAAGGGCTTACTTCTTTAACAACCTAATTGCTGAATAAATGACTCCAACAATACCAACGGCTAGTGGTATTGGCCATAGTGTAGCATACCATGGTGGCGGGATTATATGTGGAGTGACTATATACGGGAGTTGATGGGTTGTATTTTGAATTATAATGCCTGGGGTACCCGGATTAACATACGGCACGCCAGCCTTAGTTATTATCTTGGGGTATACTATAGTAGGCTTATCTATTGCAAATAGATAACCTCCTAATACTATTAACACGACAGAAACCATAGAAAGCAGAACAATTGACTTTTTCATATTTAAGAAAAAAGAAAATATCTTTTTAAGTTTTTTCATAACTCTACTGCTTTATGATCTCGTAAAGGAATAGAGGTGTTTCTTTGTAACTGAGTTGAATTGTCCCAAAAATTTGCGCACTGCTACTTGATGTATAGGCATTTGCTGAATAACTGTTACCATTATAAGTCCACTCGAATGCATAAACATACTCCTCGTATGATGTTTCGACAATTGTGCTTGGGATAGGCGTGTTTAATGCATATTCAAACGTATATACTTCTACTGATGTAGCTGGGCTACCGATTACGTTAAATTGAATATTGCTAAAAGTCTCGTTTGGCAATGGATAATGTAATAACGGAACCACCTGACCGTTCGGAAGAATGGTAGTCTGAGGAGTTGCAGGGTCTTCGCCAATTACTAGAGCGCTATAAGGTACGAAGTTTTCGGTTACTGTCACAGTTTTGCTAAATCCGTTAGAATCGTAAAACTGTGCGGTGAATTGACCGTCACTGAAAGATAAGCAAACGTTAAGTGTAGTACCGGCGAACTCACTAAAGGGGTACGTTAAAAGTAAGAATGACTGGTAGATTTTGGTACCATTCACATATACCACAAACAGTTGTACATAATTACCACTTGTATTGGCGATAAAACTTATACCAGCTTGTACAAAAACTTGGCTTGAATTAAAACTAGCCGAATATGGTGAAAGAGCCACCCATACTGCATAACCATTATTATTGTCACCGTCTTGGATATTAAAATATGTTGGTAGATTTGATGGAATCGTTATCGTTATCCCAACATAACCAACCGGCTGGGCTTGCCCATTATTAATGAAGCTGAATGCGTAGCCTTGGAAATTAGTAAGATTGATTGTACCTTCGTTTACAATCGGTATTGGCGTTGATGGCGGTATTGGTACGTATGCGCTTACCGGTATTACTAACGTTAGTAGAGCTAGAGATAGGGTTAAGAAGGCTAAGGCTAGAAGGGACTTCCTCATGTTGGAAAAGAGGAAGAATTATGACTTTAAAAAGGGCTTACTTCTTTAACAATCTTACTACTGAAGTAAAAGAAAAATGACTTTATAAGGGCCTAAGTGGAACTGGCCCCGATAAGGAAAAGTGCTTCAAGAGCTAAGAGTACTAAGCCTATAAAGAAGTTCAGCAATGGAACTATAAGAGAAAAATAATATTTCTTTCTCAGCAAGTAAAGAGAGAGTAAGAAAGCATAAAGAGAAGCACTGAAATCTGTGTAAATTAGAGTAGAGAACCCGGGATAGAAAATCTTCTCATAAAAAGCAATAAATAGCCCTATATCCAGACCCCATGATAAGAAAAAAATTCCCACATAACTTAATACCCTAAACCATAAATGTTCAGATAGACTCATAAAAATAGATAATAAAAAAGAGATTTAATCTTTTATGGAATTAGGTATGCATTATACGGGCTTAAGCTTGTGCTTAATGGTATACCATAATAATAATATAAGAACATCGCTAAAGCTTGTACGGATACTATCGTTGTTTCTGCATTGGCTATAATGATGCCCGGCCATTCTACTTCTTCAGGTAATCCTCCTGAGATCGGACCACCATATTGTCCCCATGCTTGTTCAACCGTTGAAATTACAGAAGGTCTAGAAGAAGCAAAAACAGGATCATTAGTAAAGCCAGTTTCAAAACCTCCAATATTCGTTGGTGCTAATATATATGTGTTTTGCCCGTTTATGTCCGCGTATCCTTTTCCTTGCCACTGTGTCTGCATTAGAATGTTTACGAATGGCAAAACTTCGGACCAACTAATATATCCATTGTCAGCTAATTTCGAACCGAGTGCGGCAGCTAATGCGTATCTCAATGTATCGTTTGCATTCTCAGACATTATTTTGTATAATTTACCATTAGCGTATATCCCAATATCATAATATAATCCGTGGTTTTGCTGATAGAAGTTATATATGTCATTAAATGCACTTACTGCGTCAGACCATTGCCCAGTATCTGTATAATATAGTCCTTCCTCTTCGTAAGCCAATGGATCATAGTATCCAGCGCCAAAGCCTATTGAATATGTCGAGTTCAATTCATATATTGTAAAGTTCAGTATTTCTGCCCATATTTGCCCACCATCTTGCTGATTTATCACTACTACCCCACTTTTGTAAGGATATGCATATGGGAAGAATAAGTTAAATGTATCGTCCTTATACGTAGGCCAATTATTGTTTATTGCATCATAGAAATTAATCCCCATATCTGGTTGCCATGCATAACCGAATAATGCTGCGTAATAACTTGTCGGTTGATTTCCATTTTTGCCCCATACACCTACGGCGCTCTGTATATCATAAACTGTATCATAGAAAAATGAATGGAATGGCGCTAACGCGCTACTTTCCTCTGTCATCATGTCCATCATTTCTTGGACATGCCTTATTGTTATTCTGAAACTGTGGAAGTATTCATCAGGATATTGAGGTAATGCTATAGAGTTTGCAAAACCGTATTCCGGAGCATCAGGTGAAGGTGATGTAGGATAGAAATATTGACCAGACCATGTATATTCCCACGCTGTATTATTTATTTGGTTCATCACAAATCCTGAAGCTAAATAAGGTTGAACATCTTCCACATAATCGGCTGTGGAATTAACGTTAACTATAACTTGAACAGACCATACACCCGGCGAAGGATTAGCATAATTCACAACTTCATTAGCCGTAAAGATATTTATCTTATAATAGTAAATATAACCTGTCCTAGAATTGACTACCTCGTCACCATACGTATATGCATCATATGAAATAGAAACTTTTGTAGCAGTCTCGGAAACCAGACTAGCAGAAATTCCCGGGATGAAACTCTCAGGAACCGGAGTAACTACATATTCGCCTGTATGCTCTGGTGTGCCGTAAACAGGTGAACCGAAATAAGAAGGACTATTGACAGGAGCACCGGGCACGAAATACGCATTAGAACCATTAGTGTAAGTAACCAAAAATGATACTGAAGGGGAGGCATATTCTGGAACATAACCATGACCATTAATATTCTCACCCATGTTAAGCAGATAGTCCAAGCCCATACTTATCTCGTTTTGAACTGTTGCTATCTGCAAGTTATTATAATATCCCGATTGCAACAATAAGAAGCCTGCGTATGCGCCACCCGTTGAAGCATGTATTTCAACCTCAGAAGTCGAGAAAGTTGGCGGTACAGATGCAGTTGCATTAGCCACTAGCTGATTGCCAATGTAATAAGCCACCCATATATTGTTGCTCTCTACGCCTACTTCTAATGTAAACGACTGCCATGTTTCAGGCACTGCGCTTACTTGCTGCCATAAAGCCAAACCCTGAGAAGTGTAGATGAATAAAGCTGGACCGCTATAGCCATTGAAAGTTCCGGAGTAAAACTCTATGCCTATCATTGTGCCACCGTTCGATGACACAAAACCTGGCCATGCGCCGCCTCCGAAGTTAACAGGTGATGAAGGACCTAAGACTAAAGCGATTTCATCAGCAGGAGGACTTGAAGCATTTACCATTACTGCCTGAATTGTATAAATGCCCTCTCTGGCTGATATTGAGCTGTTTAGTATTATGTATCCGCTTTGCCCTGTCGTCTGCGTTAGCAGATATCCTGCAGTAAGACCTATAGGTCCGTTAATTAAATTATCATATTCTGCAGAGCCTCCCTCAGATGAAACACCGCCAGAATTAAGCCAGAAGTTGAATATCGTTTCCGAACCATTTACCGCTGCAGCCATTGTGTTTGTTATATTTAAAAATCCTTGTAGACCTAATAAAAGGAAAGATAGAACGATTAGGGATAGATATTTCCTCATGTTGAAAAAGAAGAAAAATTATGACTTTTAAAATGGCTAAGATATGCAGATATTATGCTTTTTGCAAATGTGGTCCAGTAAAGCCTCGGTCGACGTAAAATGCTTTTTGCAGATTTTGCATTCCTTCTCATGTTCCTGATAGCGGATATGCTGCTTTAATGCAAATAGACTACTAAAAGGTATCAAACAAAGAGGGCAGACATACGGACTGATTGTTTTTGAAATCAGTAGTTTGTAGATATAACCGGCTTCTTGTACTAATTCGGGGTTGTATATGATCGACTTAACAACCAACCTAATCATTTGTTTTGTTTCTCTGTCAAGTTGATGGTACCGTAACCATTCGTCTTCCGAAAGATGAAATGTTAAATGTTTAGGAGTATTCTTATTCTCATGTTTTTTGACATGAGATTCAACCATATTTATTCGCCCACCTCACTCTCAATCTAATTCTGATATCATCTAAAGCAGGCACTCCTAGTGGATGTCCGCATCTCGGACACTTTCCACCAAGTAATGATATTATTTCTGATGGCATTCGCACGCCGTAAAAGTCCTGCCCTACTCTCTCAAATCTGTATAGTTCGTAGCCACAGTTCTTACAGATGTATCTTACCGGCATTGTTATTCACCTTCTTCAACGAGAACGGCGAAATGTAGAACTCAATTTCATCATCATGAATGTGAATTTGATGCACTCTCTGCAAATGCAGCTTAATGAGCTTCTTACGTTTGAAAATCTTCCCACACCTAAGACATTGATAGATCATAGTTCACTCGCCTCCTTTAATAGATAGTCGCGAATCGCTTGTCTAATGATATCGCTTCTTGTCAATCCTTGTTGTAACGCTAATTTGTCAATCCTTTCAAGATCATTGGAAGATATCATGAATGTCACCCTCATCATCCTCATAGCATCCCCTCCCTCTTTAGAAATTCGTAAATAGCTTTCCGAATAAGGTCGGACTTTGTCATCCCCAGTTGTTTCGCAATCTGATCGATTGCCTTCAATTCCTCTTCCGTTATCTTAAATGAAATAGTTTCCTGTTCTTTAAATGGAATCAGCTCATACTCAGTATCAGACAGCTTTCTAACTCTGAATAAGCTTTCCATCTATTTCACCTCACCCTTAACGAGGTCTTCTATTGCCTTCCTTATTACGTCCGTCCTGGTCATTCTGTGATTCATCGCATACCTATCTAACAGCTCTAACAAATCTAGATCTGCTCTAAAAGATACAACTTTCATTAGAGATCACCTCATGGCCAGACATTGAAAGTTATCAAATAATCAAGAATCTCATCTAACCATTCTTCTATATCATTCCATATTACTAATATCTCTGCACGCACTTCCACGGCTTTTTTATATAATTCTTTGAGCTTTTGGTCGTCTTTTTCTATATCCATCTGCCTTAAAATTTCTATGTATTCTTTCATTAGTGAATCTAGTTCGTCAAGTTTTTCTGAAATCATTCCTTATCACCCTCACATCACTTGGGCATAATAGAAGGCAGTTATTTGTTTCATCTCTTCCTTGCTCAATACCTTTCCTTCTTCAATTCTTTTTGTTAAAGAGACTATGAAGAGTTGGTCATTTTCCTTTAGTTTTATCTCAATTCTATTTTTCGTAAATGTTGTCCCGCAGAGTTCGTTAATGAATTGCACCGTCGCTTCATGACCGATAGCGTTGATGATGTTCCCTGCTTTAACTTCCTCGCAGAATTGCTCGCTATCAATTCTTTTTATTAATAGAACAGCGTCGTTACTAGATATCATCGAAGGCGAAAACCCATTAGCTAGGTATCTCATTGTTTCACCTCACCGCAAGCAAACTTAACGAGTTCTACGATTTCGTTAGCGTAAATTGCAGCTCTTGCGCTGTCGTCTGACCTTATAGCATCTTCAAAACGCTGCAATAGCGCAGCAACTCTTTCTGGAACATTTTCTGCCTGAATCATTTGCTTCTTTCCGAAGAACATTCTCTCACCCTCACATGATAAACGAAAGCAAGTTTGCTATATGCAGCAGAATTTCCTTCTTTATTGCGTCCCTGCTTTCGTCAAACTCTGTTAATAGCATCGCCTTGTATAGTTTCCTTATCTTAGCTAACTCATCATCAAAGATCGGATTCTCTGTTACCTTATCTTGTATGACCTCATCTGGCCCTACATTAATTCTTGCATGGACCATTTTTACGTGTGGTAAATCTTCAAGATGTGTTCTAGTTATTGAAAAAAAGAAATCCGTTATAACTTCAATTTTTTCTTTTTGTTCTTGTGGGGCTTCCATTTCTTTCGCCTCTATCTATACTCTATCTATATGTGATATTTAAATTTTACTCTATCTATACTCTATCTATCTTGAATCATTCATTTATATTATATAATATAGATAACTCACATGCCCCGAAAAGCCATAAAAAAGGAATATGTGACGGTTTCCATTCCCCTTGAACTCGCAAAGAAAATAGACGAATTAATAGAAAGCGGGAAAGGCGGATATGTAAGCAGACAAGAGTTCGTTGCGGACGCTATTCGACGAAGAATTGAAGAGCTTCTCAAAAGCTGATTCTATCTATACTCTCTCTATCTCTCTATATATGCACAAAAAACTATACCCCCCACCCCCCCCCCATAATAAAAGTGCAAATCTGAAGATCGTGCTTTTTGTTCTCTCTATACTCTATCTCTCTCTATATATATAATCACTAACACTAACTAACAAAAAAATGATAAGATAAATAGGGTGTTAACACTGTGTTAACACCTTTTTTTATTTAATGTGTTTTTGCTTTTAGTTGTTAGTAAATGTATAGAGAGAGATAGAGAGAGTATAGAGAGAGTTCAAAGAGCGCTATCTTCAGATATTTGCGCTTTTCTAGAAAGTAGTTAAGTGGGGGGGGGGGGGGGGTTATTCCCCCGGGTTTGTGTATATAGAGAGAGATAGAGTATAGAGATAGTCAAAAAAGATCATTGATCGTTTCTACGAATGCGAGCTTTCTTACTCTTTCTTTCAATTCTTCTATTATTTTTTTGCAACTATTGAAGTCTTTGCACTCTTTATCAATATATTCTAGTAAAATGAGTAATTCGGATTTTGCGCAACCCATGGCCTCACCCAATTTTAAAGGGGAAAGATAAACCGGGGACACTCAGCTGATAATTTTGTATATAGAGAGAGATAGATAGAGTATAGATAGAGCAAGTTTTAAATAGTAATATATAGATAAAGTATAGATAGAGGTGAGAAAACGAACGCATTCGATCGGGCTAAAATAATGTTTAATGTCCTAAAGAAAAAAGGCCAAATCTCACTAGAAGATATAGTTCTTCAGTTTGAAATTTCGCCGGCCACCGCGTATAATGTCCAGCGCGCGTTAAGGGCAATCTGCGAACAACACTTGGAAGAATGCGAAGTCGTAGAGAAGGGAAGAAGGACCTTATTTATCTATAGGAAGAATGAAGAAGAAGAGCAGAAAGAACAAGAAGAAATACAGAAGATTCTCAGTGCAAAGCCTGAGGGAAGCTAATGGTCGATGGTACGCTTTTAGAAAAAATCTTGAAAAAACAAAAGACAAAAGTGCTAGGGCTTAGGCTACCAGTTTCTGCTATCCTTTTGTATGAATTGTTGGATAAAGATGAGGTCAGCGAACTTAAGCAAGTCATAATGTCTTACATAGTCTCTAAAGCTGCAGCCAAAGGAGTTGAAATTCCAGAGGAAATTAAGACCTCAGTTAAAGCTGAATTTTCAAAGACCACAGATGGGGGTAACATAATATTCAATATTAATGTAACGGAACAAGAAACTAATAACGCAAACACAAAAATAGACGTATCCACGCTATTAGAGAAAATTAATGAACTAGAGGTTTTTCTATTACAGATTCAGAAATACAATTTCGACGCTAGAGAAAACGCTTACAAAATACCTCCTGCCCGTTTAAAGGATTTCGAAGAGAAGATCAAAGGCCTTAAAGATCTGGTGAACTGAAAATGGCTGAAACTTCAGAGAAAGAACTATTTGAAGAATTAGATGAGGACGTTCGCGATTTGCTGTCACTTATACATAATATTAAAATAAGTAAAATAGTGGGGAATGACACAAGCGAACAACTAGATAAGGCCCTATTCCTAAGCCAAAAAATTCAGGCTAATCTATATCAGCTGAGGGACTGAAATGGCCGAAAATTTTGCTTCTGAAATGAAAAACAAATATGCCAAACTGTGGACCCTAACGAACATCAGAGAAGACATCGCTAGGAAATGGCTGCAGATGTTGTTAGGCCTATCTTCTGAGGATATTCAGATTAACGGTATAGGCGTATTGTCCGCGGAAAAAGTAGATGAAACATGGGAAGGTGACCCATTTAAGAAGTTTGATTTTTTTATACCAAAATTTCACCTATACCTAGACGTCACTGGGACATCTTTTACCAAATCTGAAAGTATAAAGAGATCTCATAGGCTCAACTTGAAGGGTGCTATAATAGCGATATTGGGTGTAAAAGTAAGTGTAGGTGAAATCTTAGAGAGTAAGGGATTCAAAACGGCATTTATGAATGTGGCGGATAATGAAGGGGAAATAAGATTTATGCCGTTTACTAGGCTTAAAGCTTTAGAGAAGAATAAAAGAGCTTTCTTAGCTGAACCTACAGAATTAGAATATGCAAAAGGGGAAAGGAGTTATGTTATAACAAGGTGGTCCGATTGGCTGAAGCCAGCAGAATTCAAGAGATGGCTCTTTGTAAACACAAAACCCTAACTAGGTGCGGGCCGGGCCCAAAGCCCTACTACCCGCACCCCCCGCTCAAAGCGGGTAAAGTACATCTAATATTTAGATTAAAAAGAACTGATATTTATTTCTTTAGTAATACCATTTTTTTAGTATTACTGCCGAGGAATCTTTGCCGTCTTCTTTCAGTTCTACGTTTTTTGACGGCAAAATTTTACGAGTTGCCAATGCTTATAAACGCCTTTTGGCAACCATAATACGGAGTGTGAAAATGACGAGAGATAAGACGCGTTATAAATTCGGCGATTATATTTTGCGTGAAAGAAAAGGGCGGTATTATGTCTATAAATTGGAAACGATAAACGGTGAGACGAAGGAAACTTACGTCGGACCTTTAATTGACGTTGTTGAAACATATCTAAAGTTGAAAGAAAATGGGGTGTGGGGTATCCCCACAATGGGGCTGCCGGGATTTGAACCCGGGACCACCAGCGATCTGGTGGTTAGGGAATTATCCCCAGGCTGGCATCCTAGTCCTGGCTAGACTACAGCCCCTACTGAAATGTATGATATATGCCAATGAATAAAAAACTTTTGCATAAATTACTAATAAAAGATAGATGGATACAACTAAACTTGAGCTCTTTTAATTTACAATCTAATTTAAATGTACTTTAATAAACTTTGATATTCCTTACTAGTTCTTAGATGTGATATAAGTAGAAATTAATATTTGATGTCTGACTGTGATAAAATATTGTTAAATTGTGTAATCATTCTTCAGAAATAATAATTTATAAATTATTGACTTCAAGTTTAAGAAAGCTAACGTCTATAACTTAATATAATAAAAATACTAATATTGCATACGACGAAAGATCATCCTTAATTAAATAAATTTAATTATATTTAAGTAATTAAATTAGTAAATATTCATTTCAGCAATCTTTAATACTTCTTGAAAGTCTAGCTAATAATATAGACATAAAAACGTCTTTATTCTATATATTCTTTCATCATATAAAAACTAATTGCCTAATAATACTAGGGAGAGAGATGCCTGAAAGTATTCTATATTTCATTCAATACAACATAATACTAGCATAATACTATGAGGTTATACAAACAGCTTAATATAAATCGGCTCAATGATTAGTGTTTTGTTAGGTGTTTAAAATTCCTGTAAAATATACTTGTAAAAATTGTGGAAGCGAACTTTATAAATTTGAAAAAGTAGGACAAGATTTTTATGGTGTTAGAACACCATCTGAAATAAAGTCAATTTATGGAGGAAAATGTCCTAGATGCGGTCACGAATTACAAGTACCATCTTTAGCAGAAATAAAGATAACGTTAAAGAAAAGAGCTATTTCTGGTTGATTAAGTTAAGAATTTCTTCGAAGTCTAGTAATCGCTTGATGTATTTTATTGCTAATTCATTATATCCAAATGCTGAAAGTATTTTATTTACGTTATGTGGATTTTCTTTGAAGGAAGCTGAATCATAATCTATAATATAAGACCTTTTAGTATTAACTATTACATTTTTCCATGGTCTCGATATTTCTTTATGTTCTATTTTGAGTTCTTCAAGATATTTAGCTCTTCTAACTAGGTCTACTAGATATTTAATATCATTTTTAGTTAAATTTCTACCATCATGTATAAATTCCATTATTATGAAGTTTTTTCCATAAGAATAAACTTTGGGAGCTGTAGGATATGCTGTTTCCTGAAATTTAGCTTCAAGTTCTAAACTTTCTTTAGGAGAATCACTTCTTCGTATTTTAATTACTTTATTGTAATCTAATAGTGCTACTACCCCAGTCTTTCCTTTTCCAATAACTTTAACATTATTTAGTACTGTGTTCCCATAAGAAATCAGTTCAGTTATGCCATTCTCTTTAAGTTCCCTTTCTATATTTTCATCATAGTTTGGATAAATAAAATGCCTTATTTCAACCAACTTGGTGTTTTTACTAAAAACTGTTTTAGACAATTCTCTTCTGGCTCCTTATCCAACCAATATTGCTCTATACTATAATTATATTTTATACTTATATTGTTTTTAATTACATCTTCTATATTTCCGTTCTTTCTCTCTTTTATGGAATATAGCCTACCATCTTCCCCTATCCATATATTTTCGTTCTTTTTAATGAACCCATCAACATCCATGTAAAATAATGGACCTCTATTTATGTAGTACTTTCCTATATTTCTAGATTCTAACTGAGTCGCTATTATAACCTTATCAGAATTACCATAAGCTTGTATATCTATTATCTTATACCCAGTATTCTCTAAAGAATTTCTAATTTTTTCTATACTTTTATATATCTGACCCCATAGTAAATCTTCTACTACTTTATCTTTTAATCTTATTATTGTAATTAGTATATCTCCTTTTATTTTTCCATTTTCAGGATTTTTAGGAAAGAAAAAATCAATTGAAGGTCTCTCCAAAAAGTACTTTGAGGCTATAGAAAATTCTGCAAGTCTTTTAAGAGATACTGCAGCAGCAGCATTCCTTCTAGGATCAACTGGATCTACAATAATTAGTGGGCACTGAAAATTTCTCTGTGGTTTCACTAGTTCTATCTTAACTGGTGGTTTCCATTTTGAAGCATTTTTTAATGTATTAACAAAGGATCCATAATAGGTTATTAACAGTTCAGTAATATATCCTGAGAATCCTTTAATTTTTATTTCAGCTCCATATACTCCTATTCCTTTCATAAATCTTTTTAGTAATCTAACATCGTCTTTTTGCTTTTCAGTAAGGTGAGAATTAATGAATTCTGTATGAAATGGCGTTCTATCAACTGCAGTAATAGGCTCTTCTCCTTTATTTATTTTTATTGCTGGAACTACGTCTATTTCTATTCCATCTAGATTTACGATAATATATGGATGTTCTGCATAAGCAATTGTGATATCTAAACCTTTTAGCTTCTCTAAAAGTAATTTAACAGCTTCATTCTCTACATATTTCTTTCCTAAACTTTTAGGGAAAAATACGAAAATATCTACGTCTGTATCTCCTTTTAACCATGTTCCTTTTCTGAATGAGCCATGAATTTGTACATCTAATCCATTTAATTTTTCTAATACTTGTTCTATTTTTTTATAGATGTATTCTTTATCTTCTTCACTAGGTTTTATTTTATTTAGTACTTCATTGAGAATATCAATCAATTGCGCTCACACCTAATAATTCATCATATATTGGGCCTTTAGGAGTTAACGTGCTTTTGAATAATATTACTTTATCTACTATAAAATCTCCAAAACTCTCATTGGTGTTACTATTTATTAAGTCTATTAAATTAGCTAAATTAGACGGTCCTCTAACTCTTCCTAAAGTTATATGAGGTACGAAGTCTTTATCATCTGCAGGTCTTATTTTCCTATTGCCTAACTCTCTAATTAGAATATTTCTAATATTTCTTAACTCTGTAAATCCTTCAGCTATTCCTACCCATACGACTCTTGGTCTAGAAAGGTTTGGAAATGCTCCCATTCCTCTTAGTATAATCTTAAATTTTTTGAATTTTAGAATTTGCATTGCATCTTTTATAAGGTCTATTTTTTCATTTTCAACTTCTCCTAAGAAGGCTAAAGTTATGTGAATGTTTTCTGGTTCTACTAGTTTTATGTCTGCACCAGTCATTTTTAGTTTAGTTAGTATATCAGATATTTGTTGTAATTGAGGAATTTCAATTGCAATAAATAACCTCATACTTTTAAACCACTATGAAGAAGAAATTAGTGGTCACTAATTAATATAATTCTTATAACTGGAATGCCAGGATCTGGTAAAAGCCTCTTATCAGATATATTAAAAGAAAGAGGGTATACAGTAATTTCAATGAGCGGAGTACTTAGAAAAAGATACGAAAAAGAGGCAAAAATAGGAGAAAAATTAATGGATTTCGCCAAGAGAATGAGAGAAATATATGGTGATGGAGTAGTAGCAAGATTATGCATAGAAGAAGTATCACCCAAACTAAACAAAATTGCGTTTGATGGAGTTAGAAGTCTAAGCGAAGTAGAAGAATTCAAAAGATTAGGAGAACCTATAATAATTGCAGTCCACTCTCCACCTTCAGTAAGATATAATAGAATAATTTCTAGAATGAGACCTGACGATTCAAAAAATATTAGTGAACTAAGACTAAGAGACATGGATGAATTAAAATTTGGTATAGGCGGAGTAATAGCAATGGCTGATTACATTATAGTAAATGATTCTACAATAGACGAATTTAAGAAGAGGGCAGACGAATTACTATCAAGGATTTTGAAATGACTAAAATAACTGTGACAGCTGAACTTAGACCATCAGAAAACGAAGCTAAAGTACTACTAGCGATATCGAATTTTTTTGATTTCGAATATCTAAGGAGAGAGAAAATACAATATGAAGTAATTATAGCAGAATCAAAGACCCTTAGGAGCTTAGAAAAATTTCATAAAGCCTTAAGAGAAGAAAGAATACTAGACGTTGCAAGAAAATATCTTAGAAAAGGCATGTCGGATGACTCTATAACTTTTATGTTACATAAGCAAGCAGCTGCAATAGGAAGACTTTCTTTCGTGGATGATGAAAAAGAATCTCCATTAGGTCCAATAGTTTTCCATATAGAATATAGAAAACCAGAAGAAGTTATAGATTGGTTAGCCCCAAGAACATCTAAAGGAGTTCCATTATGGAATAACAGTATTCCAGACGATTAATTTAATATATATAATGATAAATCTTCTGGAACAAAAGATTTAGAAAATATTTTTTTAGCAGCTTCTTCTATTTCATAATCATTATCATATCTTCCACTAATGTGAACTAGTGCTAGCCTTTTTACATCAGCTTCCTTACCTACTGTTGCAGCATCTGAAGCAGTAGAGTGACCATATTCTCTAGCATTAATATCATCTAAAAAAGTAGAATCGTGCATAAGTAAATCTACTCCTTTTACTGTCTTGATTACATTATCGCAAATTGAGGTGTCTCCAGTATATGCAATTCTTATTCCTTTTCTCTTTATAAGAAAATCATCTGGATAGAGAGTCTTTCCATTAAAACGTACTTCTTTTCCTTCTTTTAGTTGTCTAATGATTCTCCAATCTGAAATTCCTTCTTTTTTTAGTCTTTCTATATCAATATTTATTCTATCTTTTTCCTCTATTAAATATCCTTGCGATGGGACTACATGACAAGTTTTAAATGGTTTTATTGAAATTTCATTGTCTTTATATTCATTTACGTATTCTATTTCAAAATTTGGAGAAAAATAAGTATTCTCAAATACTCCTTTTAATAGTTTATCTACGTTATTACCTAGGATGTATAATTTTTCTGTTCTATTATACATATTCATTGTCTGTATTAATGCTGGAAGGCCTAATACATGATCAGCGTGAAGATGAGTTATTGCGATTACTTTCAAGCTCATTATATTTAGCTTATGCCTTATCATTGTTACTTGCGTTCCTTCACCGCAATCTAATAGAGCATTAAACGCTTCTCTTCTAACTATAAATGCTGGCAATCCTCTTTTTGATGGTGCTCCTCCACCAGTTCCTACAAAGAATACTTTAATCAACGTTTCTGCACCACGTAAATTGCTCTTGAAAGGCTCTTGTGAAGATAAATAAAATGTATACCAATAATACTTAAATTATACTCCTTTATTTTATCTCTCCAGTCGTATTTAGCATCAGTAGCAAATACTAATCTACCATTTTTACTTAAAATTTCTGAAGAAATACTAAATAATTTTTCGTATAATTCTTCTATTTTGATAGTTTTAGCATTAACAGACTTACCGTAAGGTGGATCGGTGACTATCGCATCCGTCTTTTTAATACAGTTAGTAGCTATATTTGATTGTAATAAGTCACATGTATATCCAAAATATTTTAAATTGTATTTTGTTTTTTCTAGCATATTAATATCTATATCGGCTCCCAGGCAAGTATATCCAATCCATGCAGATTCTATTAGAATAGATCCAACTCCTACAAAAGGATCAAAAACTGTCTTTTTAGGATTAGCTAAATTAACCATAAGTCTAGACGTATACGCATCCATAGTTCCTGATTGTGAATAGGGTTTTTTAGCATGAAGCAATAAACTCTTTGAGTCTCTCTCTTCTTCTCTCAATCCTGCTATTATAATTCCATCAGTAAAAATTAGATCTAGAGTCTCACATTTTTTACTAAAAATTACTCCCTTAGTAGCAGTAGAATATAATGCGTTAAATCTATCTTTATCAGATCTTAAAATGACATTAGGCTTTATAGTAAAGCATTTTCCTCTTATTACTTCATTAATATCTTTAGGATCATTAGATATTGCCAGAACTTCACCTATTGCCTTTATATTGGATGACCTTCTAGCTATATTTTTATAATCTCCACTGAAAACAGCAATTCCAGAAAAATAATAAATATTATTTTCATTATTTAATAATGATTTTAGTTCAGCTAATGATATAAATGGCTCATCTGCAGTTAATATAGCATATTTCATAGTTTTACAGCTATTACTTCAGAAATATCTGCAACTTTAATGTTATCTTCTGTTCTAATGCTATTAGTTCCGATTATACATTTAATTCCTGCACTTTGTAACTTCTGCAAAGCATTATTAACAAGAAGAACATGAGAAGCGGCAGCTATGACTTTTCTAGCTCCAAGATCATATGCTACTTTTGCTGCTTGAGCTAAAGTTCCACCAGTACTAATTATATCATCGATCAATACTACATCTTTTCCTTTTATTTCCACATCCTTAGGAATTTCCTTAATTCTAACCTCTCCAGTAGTTCTATCTCTTTCTTTCTCAATGAAAGAAAAAGGAGCATTTAATTCTTTAGATAACCTTTCTGCTCTGTCCAATGCTCCTCTATCCGGAGCTAAAACAAAAGGATATTCTACTTCTTTTTTGACTTCATTAGCTAGTGCAGGTGTTGGATCTACAATCTTTACTTCTCCTTTAAAGTATGATATTAATGCATCTTGCTTATGAGGTTCTACTGTTAATATTTCATCAATACCGCTATAATATATCAAATTTAAAACAGTTTTAAGACTAAGAGCTTCTCCGTCTTTGAATCGTCTATCTTGTCTAGCATAAGCTAGATAAGGTATTACTGCTATAATTTTAGATGCTCCTAGATTTTTTGCAGCTTCTGCGATTAAGAACAATTCCATAAGATGCTTATCTTGAGGATAATATGTAGATTGCACAATAGCTACATTTTCACTATTTATAGATTCTGGTATTCTAATATACGATTCTCCATCAGGAAAAATTTTGTGCTCAACCTTTACTAACTTTAAGTTCAAGATTTTTGCAATTCTTTCATCAATACCGTTTGAAGCAGATCCTCCTATAATAATCATGAATATACGTATGAGAAGAAGTTTTTAAGATTAAAAGACAACTATAACTGATGTACTACATTTTCTTTACCGGAACTGCAGGTTCTGGCAAAACATCATTAGTTAAAGAATTTCAACAATATTTATTAGACCAACAACTAGACACAGCAATAATTAATCTAGATCCTGCAGTAGAAAAATTACCTTACACTCCAGATTTTGATGTTAGAGACTATATAGATGCGTATGAAGTTATGCAAAAATTCGGTTTAGGTCCAAATTCATCATTAATTGTTTCAATAGACCTTTTAATGTCTAAAGCAGTAGACATAAAAAACGAAATAAGTGAAATTGAAGCTAATTATGTTTTAGTTGATACCCCAGGTCAAGTAGAATTATTTGCTTATAGAGACACTGGAAGAATATTAAGCTCATTAATAATAGGAGATAATAAAGCAGTTAACGTATTCCTTTTAGATTCATTTTTAGCTAAAGAAGCTAGAACTTATGTATCTTTACTTTTATTATCTAGTGCAATAAGATTCAGAATGAATTTACCACAAATTAATGTACTTTCGAAAATCGATTTACTAAATAAGAAAGAATTAGAAGAATTAAATAGTTGGAGTAACGGAGAAGAATTAATTGATAGTTTAGGAGAAATTGATGATTATTCTTTTGATTTGATAAATAGTCTAATAGAAAGTCTTGACTCTCCACCAGTACCAGTTTCTTCAACAACAGATGAAGGATTAGATGAATTATATGCTGAAATACAAAAAATACTAGCTGGAGGAGAAGATTATTTAACTGAAGAAAATTCTCCAAGACTTTGAGGTTAATAAGTTTTAAACTCTATATATGATTATTCTTAATCATGAAGTTTAAAGCATTAGATGCACAAGCAATGGTTAGCATAATTAAAACAATATCAGAATTTATGGATGAAGCTAATATTATATCATCCAAAGATGGTATAAAAATTTCTGGAATAGATCCTTCTAGAGTAACATTCTTAGATTTTTTCCTTCCATCATCATATTTTGATAATTATGAGTCAAAGGAAAAAGAAGTAATTGGAATAAACCTAAAAGATCTAACTTCAATTCTGTCAAGAGTATCTAAGAACGATGCATTAAGCGTAGAAGCAGAAGATAAGCTCAAAATAACATTGGAAGGAGACTTTGAAAGAATATTTGTATTACCATTATTAAGTTTAGAAGAACAGAAAAATCCATCATTAAATCTAGAATTTCCTTTCAAAGCTAAACTTCTTACAGTAACTTTTTCAGATGTAATAGAAGGCTTAGAAGATTTAGGAGATACCTTAATAGTATCTTCAGAAAATGGTAAACTATACTTCTCAGTAGAAGGAGATATGGGAGAATCAAAAGTAGAATTATCTACTGATAATGGAGCATTACTTGAAGCTAGTGGTAGCGATGCTAAAAGCACATATGGTATGGAGTACGTAGCTAACACAACTAAAATGTCAAAACCATCTGATACTCTAGAAATATCCTTTGGATCTCAAATTCCTTTGAAATTACATTTTGAACTTCCTCAAGGAGGATACGGGGATTTTTACATTGCTCCTAGAGTTGAATAAGATAATATCAATCCTTTTTAAAGAATACTATGAAAAAGCAAATCTAGAACTTCCACCAGATATAGAACTAAGAGAATTCGCTTATCAACCAATAAATAAAAATACTTATGTGAGGCACTTATCATTTACCTCAGATATAGAATTAAAAACATTTTTAAGAAATAATATTCCTCTTCATTTATTTTATTCATCAGCTAGATATCAAATTCCTTCAGCTAAAGAAATGGAAGAAAAAGGTTGGATGGGAGCAGATTTACAATTTGATATAGATGCAGACGAAATATGTCAAACTAGAAAGTTCAATTTTTGTCCAAGATGCGGTTCAATAGTAGATGGAGAAAAATGTCCAAGAGACGGAGTAGATACTATAGAATACCAAGAAATAACTCCAGAATGCATAGAAAAAGCGTATCAAAATACTTTAATAATATATGACATTCTAAAAAATGATTTTGGATTATCACCTACTTTATATTTCTCTGGGAATAGAGGATTTCATGTTTACGTTACTTGTTTTGGAGAATGCGCATTATTGTCATCAGAAGATAGAAAGAAAATAATAGATTATATTCAAGGGATCGGAGTTCCGAATTATCAAGGTACTTCAATAGAAGATCCAGGATGGCCAGGTAGATATGCTAGAGGAATAACCAAAACTATATTAGATGAACAAGTAACTATAGATACTAAACGTTTAGTCAGAATTCCAGGTTCATTACATGGAAAATCTGGGTTAATAGTGAGAAAAATTTCTACCGAAAAATTCGAATTAATAAAAGACTTATCCCCTTTTTCTGGATCAGTAATATTTTCACCTTATATCTCTGGCGAATTCAGACTTATTGACGAAAAGATAAAATTTGATAAAGGAATACCAATAAAAATGGATGCAAGCTTAGGAATTTATGCGTACTTAAAAGGCTTAGGAGAGGTAAAACTATATGTTAGATGAAATATTAGAAAGAGAATTATCAAGCGAAGAACAACAAAATATACCATTATCAGAAATAGAAAAAACAATAAACTCATTGATGAAAATTAGATTTAGATATTCTGACGATTTACACAAAAAAGAAATAAAAACCTATGAAGAAATAGCTGACTCAATCTTTGAGATAAGACTAAGCAAATATTTGGAAAATGGAACAAAAGGTAAAGGCTTTGATGAATTTTTATTTACTTTGCTAGACAAAATGAAAGATTTCTTTATATCTCTTTCAACAGGAAATCTGATAATTTCGAATGGTAGAATATTATGTAAAATAGTTAAAAATATTGAAATAGAAAAAATACAACTTAGTAAGGGAGACTTAGTATTTCTAGATCCTTTAAAAGCCCTATCTTTATGGACCGCTGAATATATAACTCTGTGTAAAATAGTAGATAAAGTGATTACTAATGAAAGTTCCCAAGACGATTAAGACTTACTGCCCCAAATGTAAAACACATACAGAGCACTCAGTATCATTATATAAGTCGGGAAAGAGAAGAACATTAGCAGAAGGACAAAGAAGATATGATAGAAAGAATCTAGGATATGGAGGAAAAAGAAAGCCATTACAACATAAATTCTCCAAAGTAACTAAGAAAGCCACATTCGTATTAAAGTGCCAAAAATGTGGTTACACTATAATGAAGCATGGAATAAGAGTAAAGAAAGCCGAAATAGTCGAGGTGGTTAAATGAAGAAACTTAAAATATTAATACCAGAACCAAAAAGTAAATTCATAAGAGTTAAATGCAATAACTGTGGAAACGAACAAATAATTTTCAGTCATGCTACTTTTCCAGTAAGATGCCTAGCCTGTGGAACACAGCTGGCATATCCTACAGGCGGTAAAGCAAAAATAACCGGTGAAGAAATTAGAGAAATGAGCTAAAATGATTTATAATAAACATCCATTACCAAGAGAAGGAGATATTTTAATTGCAACAGTAAAACAAGTTTTTGATTATGGTAGTTATGTTACTTTAGATGAATATGGAAACCTTCAAGCCTTCTTACCATGGAGCGAAATAAGTACAAGATGGGTAAAAAACATAAGAGATATTGTAAAGGAAGGAAGAAAAATAATAGTAAAAGTAATTAGAGTAGATCGTAAAAAAGGCACTGTAGACGTATCTCTAAAAAAAGTAAATGATGATGAAAGAAGAAAAAAGAATGCTCAATGGAAAAAACTTCAAAAAACAGATAAAATCTTAGAAATAGTTGCACAGAAATTAGGGAAAACTGAGAAAGAAGCATGGCAAGAAGTAGCATGGAAAATAGAAGACAAATATGGAGACGTTTTTGATACCTTAATTAAAGCTTCAAAAGAAGGAGAAAAAATACTACTAGATGCAGGAGTTCCAGAAATTTGGATAAAACCATTATTAGAAGAAGCAGTAAAACATAATGAAGAGAAAAAAGTAAAAGATTCCAGCGTGATAACGTTAAGAACATTAGATCCACAAGGTGTAGAAAAAATAAAGAAAGTATTAAAAGAAGCTATAGAAGAGGATGAAGAAGGACAATATATTATTAAGATTTACACTATAGGAGCACCTAGATATAGAGTAGATGTCTTAGGTACAGATCCTAAATTAGTAGGAGAAAAATTATCTCAAATTATAGAAAAAATCCAAAAAGTAGGAAAAGCAGAAGGAATAGAAATAGGAGTACAACAAAAATGACATTCAAATTAAGAAAATGCCCAAAAGATAATACTTACACATTCAGTAAAACATGCCCAATTTGTAATTCAAAGACTATTATAGCTCATCCACCTCGTTTTTCTCCAGTAGATAAATACGTAAAATATAGAATAGAAGCAAAAAAAGGAATAAAATTAAATTGCTAATTTCTTTTTTTTAGCTTGTATAGTATGTTGATGGTACAATAGTTCCTGGTTGTACAAATTGGTATATCATAACCATTATGTACGTTTCATATCCTGGTCCGCTTATCCATGGAGATAGAGAGACATATACTGGCTGGAAATAAGTTAAATGAATAGGTGGAATAGGAGTGCCAGGAGAAATCGAAAATCCACTAACGCTAAATTCCAATTTGCTACTAAATGGAGCAATAACTTCATCTCCAGTTCCTTGTAAAGCTTCTACAAACATATCAACTATTAATGAATTGTAAGCTTTATGAGTCCATGCAAAAGGATAAGCATCAGATACATATCCAGCTAATTGATCTAACTCAGTAGCTATTGTAGAGTCACTAGATGCTAAAGGACCTAAAGTACTATTTAAATAGTCAACCTCGCTAGTTATCAAACTTGAATTTAGATATTCATTAACTGGATAACCTGCTATTATAGTCATAGCACCCATTGCTTTTCCTATGTCTCCTAATGAAGTAGTATATCCTAAAAATTCACCACCAAGATCAGTCGGGTATCCTATGTACCATTCATATGTTCCAGAATTATTATATAATGTCACAGCGTCATACGCTACTATATAAGTTGGTATATTATACTTACTACTTCCGTATGGATAAATATGGAAATCATTTTCTAAAACGTTAGCAGCAAAACTCTCGTTATTTAAGAACATCTCAGCCATTAACTTTATTTGAGTCCCATTAAGCGTATTATTTTCATCAATAACACTTCTATTACCTATTACTTCTATCCAATAACCGTAATCCCACCAGCTTAATATAAATGAATGAGTAGGAGTTTCATTATGAATCCAATCTAATGCACTAACCCATGCATAATTAAGATCAGGATAAGGAGAAGCAGAAGTATAGATCTCATTAGGTTCATTACTATATATTATAGCTGCGCCCGCATCAGAAACTAAAGAAATTCCTACTAGTGCTATAATTAATAATGGTATAATTTTACTACTTCCTTTTAGCTTGTTAATAGCAAAATAAACTCCTGCTCCAGCCAAAGGAGCTATCATATATGCAGTATAATTAAACAAATATGGTTGTTCAGAAGTCCCATAAATACTTAATATACCTAGAACTAACAACCACAATGCTGACAAATTACCTTGCCTTAACAGATAATACATTCCTATTATAGATAATATTAGAGATATTCCAAAATCTTCAATCATTGATGTTATAGGTTGAGGAATATATTCTGCTACAGTTCTATCTATAGGTACTGTAAATTGATAGAATGGATTTATTATAGCATAATATCTAGAAGGCACTGGATTTATTCCAAGGAATGATAATCCGACTATACCTATAACAAAAATAAATACAACAGTAGCGATAATTATGAAAGCTCTTGATTCTCCTATTTCTTTTGGAATTATCCTTCTCAGATATAAATCAAGGAATAGTAATGCACCAATTATTAACAGAGATAGTCCATGAGCTAAACCAGATAAGAATCCTATACTATTTGGTGCAAATGACGTTAAAAATGCAGTAACGATAGCCATTAAAGTAAAAGATTTAGCAGTAAATTCATCATTCCTATTAAGTAAAATTAGTAGAAAAGAACCAGCTAATAAGCTTAAATCAATGTAAGTAGAACCTCCCCAAGAGATTTCAGCTAAGAATAGAGGTATTCCGGCAATCCCACCGTATAAAGGCTTCTTTTTCTCTATAGCATATGATAGTAAATATATTGAGAAAAGTACAAAAACACCTCCCCAAGAATCCTTAGGCAATCCTCCTATAATGTTCTTATAAGTTAATGCAGGAGACACAGCAATTATTGCAGCAGCAACAAATCCAGCTATCCTGCTTTTAGTTATACCAGCAGTTGCAACATAAGCTGCTCCAACACCTAATCCTGCTAGTGCAATATCCAAAAATATAGTAACCGTATATACAGCATTAACGCCAAAAGTACCATAAAAAGGCATTGATAATAGAGAAACAATAAAAGGCAAACCTATAGTATCTCCTAGTTCTATAAAGAATCCATAAGGAAACCAAGCGTGAATATCTGGAGGTACTGCATACCAATTTCCATGTGCTTGAGAAATTAATACTGCATTATAAAATAAATACCATGAGTCAAAACCATTTATTGTTAGAGGATAATTAGCACTTAATGCTCTTATTAAAATTGAGACTAATGCTATACCAGTTACTATAAAAGTATCAATTAGAGTAGTCCTATTCAGATTTCTGGCGATACTATTAATTGATTGCATAATCCCTTATCTTAACCTAATTAATATAAACTTATTCCATAATTCACTTCTATACTAGCTCTAGTTAACACTAATATTTCAGTATATAATGAACAAAAATATTTTACTAGTTATCAAATTACCATGCCTATCAAATACACAGGAATGATTAATAGGGATCCACTTTATCATTGTATAAGAAAAAGAACAAGGATTTAAAAATGACACATAAGATGGAGCATATTTTATGAGTTACCAATTAATGCAACAACTATTTCGATAAGTGCTGCGCCAAACATTGCCAGAAAAGATGTGATCACAGTAGCAATTACTGGGCCTTTCCAATATCCTCTTAGTAAGAATGGGATCATTAAAAGCATCTCGATTGCAGCAGTTATCAACATAGGCAAGAAGAGAACAAACAGATATGGTAAAATCATAAAAAATCGTAACATTGCAAGAAATCCTAAAATACTTCCAAATATTAGAGAGAAAAATGAAATTAATATATATAAGGGAACTCTAACAGACTTTCTTTCTAGCATAATAAAAAAATTGAATAAAAAATATTTATCTTTTATGGAAGGGATTATAGGATTAAATACGCATTTAATTGATTTAATAAGTAGTTCAAAGGAAAAAGAGATAGATTTTAAAAAGAGCCTTTTTCCTTTCTTAAGAACCTAAACTTACCTCTAAATACTAAGAAGGATATTGCACCTATTACAGCTATTCCTATTGCAATTTCTGGCAAATAAGCTATGTACCATGGTACGGGTGGGGGTGGTGATAGTAGTGTTGAAGATAGTGTTGAAGAACTATTTGCTGGAATACACGTTCCAGCGGTAAGTATACAGGCCCTAAAGAAGGCCCTGAATGAGTACTATTTGCTAAAAGCGTACCATTTAGTAGAGCCTCACAAATATCCATTATTTTATACACCCTAAAAAAAGATTACCTTTAAAGGAATAAAAACGTTTTCACAATATTATTAAAAATAGTGTTAGAAGAGGTATTGTTAAAAGATATTTGGTATTTATTGAAAGAAAAATGAAAAAGTTTATAAAGAGCCTTTTGCCTTTCTTTTGAAGAATGATTTGATTGCTATTTTTACTTCTGGTGAAAAGTGGATTGTTAATATTATACTCAGTATTGATATTCCTAAAAGTATTTCTGGCATGAAAAAAATAATGATATGTAGTATTTGAACCCATAATGGTGGTGGTGGAGGCGGTGGTGCCTCATTTGGATAACCAGGATAAGATGCTATTATTGTTAGGTTATGAGCACTTTCGTTACTAATCATAAAAAAGGAAATAAGAGAAAGAGAAAAAAGTTATTCCTTATAGTGCAATATAGGTACGCATTTAATTGATTTAATGAGTAGTTCAAAGGAAAAAAGAGATAGATTTTATAAAGGGCACAAAAGGAGGCTGGTTAATGCGTATACATCAAATACATCAATGCCTAATGTTATTAATGCAAAGGGAAGTAACATTATCCATTTCATGTTGCTTACCTTTAGTTTGTCAGCTAATTTTGTAAACCAATAAATCATACTAATGAATAGAATTTTGACAGCGATAAGAAGAATTAGTAACTGGTAAAACAAGTAGGTCACATTAAGATTATCTATGTGATTAACATATATATTGAAAAGAATATTAAGATCGAAAGTATATATATCGGCATGTTGAAGTTCGGTAGGCCAACCAAACCATGATATAATAACATCTACAATATTTCCAAATATGATGATGAGCCACATTAATCTGGTTCTATCCATGAAATCACCTAACTTATGCAGATATTATGCTTTTTGCAAATATGATCAAGTAACGCATTATAATTGCTAAATTTCTTCTTACATATCATGCAATGTAAGGGATGATTAGTATATCTTATATGGTTAATAAGGGCAGTACGTGATGTAACGGAATAAGACATAAAGGACAGACATATTCCGAAATCGCTTCATTTATGCTAACTTCAATAAATAAAAGGTAATTGATTTTTATGTTAGTGCTAGGACTGAGGGCGTGGGGGTATCCCTCACAATGCGGCCGCCGGGATTCGAACCCGGGATCTCAGGCTTGGAGGGCATTTTAGAGAGGGAAGAACGCCGTAAAATTTCATTAGTTGCCAATTTACGCCAATATGCGACAGACGGCAACGTAAAGGCGTTTTACGAATTTCTCATAAATGAAAGGAAAATAAGCGAAGATACCGCAAAGGAATACGTTAGTGCGATAAGTAAAAAATTCAAAGATTCGCGTAACTCACAAAAAGCGTATAGACTGTTTGCGAAGTTTTTGTCGTCACGCGGAATTATTTCTGACGAATTCGCTGAAAAAATTCTGAAAGTAGTTAAAATAAAGAAGACTAACGCGGACCTTTACATACCGACGATAGACGAAATACGCAAAACGTTACAGTTAGCGAAAGAATATAGTGAGAACGTCTATGCGATCTACCGTTTAGCTTTAGAGAGCGGGGCGAGACTTAGCGAAATCCTAAAGGTGTTGAGAGAACCGGAAAAAGACGTCTGTGAAAACGGTATATGCTATTATCCGCTATCGTGGACGAGAGGATATAAAGGGTCGTTTTACGTCTTTCATATTACGCCTTTGAAGAAAGTAGATATAACACGCGGTGCGATAGCGGATTTTGAAAGGCGTCGCACTGACGCTATACAGATAAAGTACGTTAGGAAATTCGTCGCGTCTAAAATGGCGGAGTTAGGAATACCGTTAGACGTTATCGATTTTATCCAGGGCAGAAAACCGACGAGAGTACTAACGCAACATTACGTTTTGCTCTTCGGAATAGCGAAAGAACAATACAAAAAATATGCAGAGTGGCTGTATACAACTGACTGAGAAAAAATTAGTGATAGGTGAGAAAAATTCGAGTTATATGTTTTACAGACACTTTCTAGAAAAAATTAGTGAGGACTTAGAAAAATTCGAGTGATATGTTTTGAAAACAGTTGCTAGTAAAAATTAGTGACCACTGATAAAAATTTTTTCCCGGCAGTCACTAATTTTTACTAGAAAGTGTCTTCCAGAGATATTGTTTGAATTTTTAGTATTACTCACTAATTTTTACTAGCAAATGTCTTCTGGGGATATTGTTACAAAAAGTTGCATTGATTGGGCATAAATGCAATAAAATAAACTCCCCGGTAATTCTGTATACAGTTGTATACACGGCATACACTGAGATAACCCCCGTTATCTACCCTAAATTTTCGTTACTTGGCCGATCAATTTGACTAAGTGAAAGCTTTATCTGCGCTAATAGATCTAATTCTTTCTCTTTTCTCTTCTTCAAATATTCATTGTAGAAGTTGTTAGGAAGCTCTACTTTGAAATAATCCAATGCTTTATAAGTGGATTTTGTTGTAAAATCACCTTTTGTATTTCTTGCGAATTCCTTTTCGTATAATTGTGCTATAGCAATTTTCTTTTTCTTATTGTTCCACACTATCTTTATCTGATACCATCCCTTCTCTCTCAAGAAATAGGCTATATCATCCGGAGCGGGTGTGGTAAATATGACAGCTGAGACTCTAGTTCTGATTAGCGCATAATATGAGTAGAAGGCTTTCATATAGTCCTTATACCAGTAGTATTTGCTAAGCCAAATTGATGCGTCATCAAAGATTATGTACGGTATCCGTTCGTCTCTTTCCGTGATTTCCTGAATATACTCTAATGCATCAGGCAATTCGAAGAAGTACTTTACGTATTGCCATGCCTCGTCCTTCGTCTCTAGGTTATGAAGTGCGAATTCCACATCTCTCGCTACCTTGAACGCATAGGTAGTCTTCCCAGTTCCTTGGGGGCCGAATATCACTGCGCTGACAAAGCCCATAGACTTGTATGCTTCCACAATTTTCTGCGCTAGCCATAATAGTTCTGTCATCCTTCATCATCCTCCAAATCTGAGTCTTTGCTTCCCTGTAATAATTGTTTGAATATGCTCTTGTTTACGTTCTCTCTGGCCTGACCGTTACTTACTCTTAGCACTCTGAGAATATCTCTTCTTCCCCTTCCACCTTTGCTAACTAAGTAATGCTTTAACTTATTTGCATACTCCGCCAATTCGTCAACCGGCTCTTCGCCGAAATAAGTGGGTAATCTAGCGAACTCAAATGCGCTTAAGATCAATGATATCTGGTTGCCACTCAAATAGAACATTGTATCGCGTGGCTCTACTAATTCGCTTATAGCTCTGTTGGTGACAGTATAAGGGTTCTCTATTTCTTGGAGTTCCTCATCTTCATCACTTTCATCATTATTTACCAGTGCTTCTAATTCCTCAATCTTCTTCTTCAATTCCTCATTTTCCTTTTTCAATAACTCCAAATCATTATTTGTTTTTTTCATTTTCTCACCTTCTTCAACAACTCTTCAACTTCCTTCCATTTAGGCCAGAGAATTTGTTCCTCTTTCTCTTCTTCCTTTTCTTTCATGAAGAACCACCTTTAGTTGAGGTTGGGAAAGGACTAACAGAATGCGTGGTCGTCGTATTAGTTACATGCTGCGCCAGCAAATGAGATAGATTTGCGTTAGAGATACCGAAGCCAATTGCTAGCCCTATTCCTACGCCCATGATTGCGCCGATAATCAGCATCATCATATCTGGACCGCCTCCCACTCTTGCTAACGCCTCAAAGAATTTTGTCTTTATAATAGAATGTATTATTTGCGGAGCGTTGATATTCTTAAGCGTAAGTTGCCTTATTTTGTCATCTATAGTAAGGTCTAAAGTATAAGGATAATCTGGCAACACGAAATGCACTGCAACAAACTTCTTCCCTATGATCCTTTTACGCTCAAGAAGTAGCGGTTCCCCATTAAGCACCCACACTTTTCTAAGTTTCTTCACTTCTAACATTAAATAGCCTTGATTTTCCACTAATTTAGCCTTCCTCAAAAATAGCAATTGAAGCCCATCCTTACTTTGCTGCAGCATTGCGACGTAATGCTCTGCAGTAAAGAGCCTACTGTTTATCCACTTCTTGACGACTTTAACGTTTACGTCTATTTTATCTTTCTTTATCTTTCTTTTCTTCTGCGCAAGTTCTTCCTTTAGTTTTCTGTACTGTGCTAACTTTAGCTCAAACTCCCTTTTTTGATAAACTTTGTACAATTTTTGTGCTTCTTTTTGATTGCCGATTTGTTTTAGTGCTTCTTCATACTTTTGTTTAAGCTCATCTAAGCTCTGTGCTTTCTTTAATTCTTCTTCCCATGCCGAAAGAAGTTTCCCATCACTCATTCTTGCTCACCACCAGTTTCATCCCCAGAAAGAAGAGAAACGAATCTATCAGCAAGCCCTCTAAGTATTCCCAATAACTCTGATAATTCCCTAAGTGCGCCAGTGCTAGAACGAGCACACTTAATATAACGATAATAGCGCCATCTCTGCGGTTCAAGTATGATTTCTCTTTCCAGCCTTTTGACTTTCTTCTGACTAAATACATAATGATAAAAGTTATATCTATAGCGAGACCAGCCACGACATACGTTTTGGGGATAGGTTCTGTAAGAAACATTGTACCGCCTCATATTCTTTCCTCCTTCAGCCAGTTGAAGAAAAAGGCGAAGTTCATGAGACCGAAAGCTAAGGGCAATAAGGCTAAGTAAAATGTTGATGCGCTAAAAGAGATGTCTGTTTGATTCTGCGCAAAAACTAGAAAGCCGACAGTTCCCATTACGAATCCTAGTAAGTTCACTAAATAATTTCTTACAATTAAACCTAGAAGAGGTATCAAAATACCTAAAATATAGATTATGTCCCCTAACGCACTCATCAAAAGAAAAAAAGAGTGTAACTTTAAAAAGGGCCTACTTTAGCTTTTCTCTCAATTTTTTTATTTCTCTTCTCTCTTTCTCTATCATCTTCCTGCTAAGTTTTATGTCATGTTGCAATTTTTTGATTAACTTTTCTTTTATCTCTATCCTCCTTTCTATTTCGCTTCTGTTCATTTCCTCATCCTCTTCAGACGCTTTGCAAGATATAATGCGCTTAGCAAACTTCTTTTACGCTCTTCGTCCATCTTTGAACGTTTTACATGCCTAATTGCCATGTCTAGGTATTTTGTCTTTATATCCCCATCTTCAGTAAAAGCTCTCTTACCGTACAGCCGTTCTAAGTATTTATGTACCCTTCCCTTGTGCTTCACCGCTCTTTGAATCCATCTTTTCATGTTACTCCCCCTTGTACATTTTATATATCAAAATGGCCGGAACAGCTACGATGATCAGTATGTAAAATATGGGCACTAACGATATCAATACAGCATTATTGCTTCCTACGTAATACGGGTTCGGTACAAACGATGATGTGGTTTCGGTCTCGGTGCCAGAGACTGTAGTATATGTTGTGTAAGTTCCAGGGTTTGTCAGATTACCTATAAATGATACTATTGGCGATAATAATACAATTCCAATGATAACGAATAGAAATAAAAAAATGATTTCCTTTATGTTAGCTTCCATTCCTTACCCCTCCTTACTCCTTGTACATACGGTAAGCAATCACTGCTGGCACAATAATTAGTACTAAGATGTAGAAGAGGGGCACTAAGTTCAATAGCGTGGCGTCGGTTCCAGTTACTTGTGCCGATGTTCCACTTGTAAGCGAAGTTACCTCGCTCGTTATCACTGGCAGCAATACTACTCCTACTAATATGAAGATGAATAGCCCTATTAATAGTCCTACGTTTACTCCTTCAGCTTTCCTTAGTTTCTTTGACCTTAGTAATAGGACTCCTCTCATCGAATTCAGGTTTTCCGTTTGCGTTTAAAAAATGCCCCAATTCTGAATTCAGAATCTGAATTTGCTTCGAATTTTGTTTTATTTTTGCATACAATGTCCTTCCCTCTTTGTATAATTCTATGTATCCTTCATTACTAAGGATTCTTAGGTGTCTTAGCACAGTTGCGTAACTTAACAATAGTGTATGGCTAATGAGAGATGCGCTAAGCACATAATTTTGCGCTATCAAATCCAATATCTTTCTTCTCAAAACTTTTGCCCTTATCTCATTGGCATTATATTCGTTCATCCCTCTGTGCCCCTTATCAGCGTTACAAGTTCCCAAATTAGAACGAAATTTATGACAACTGCAAACATCAGCAAAAATGGACCGATGACCGGCACAGATGATAGAAGCGCTAAACTCGTTGTAAAGATATTAAAGATGAAGACTACGACCGCGAAAATCGTCGTTACAATCCAGATAAGCCAGTCCACGAAATAGAAGAGGGGCCATAGCCACACCCAGTTTATAGTTCCTATCGTAAGGTTCCACGAAATATTTGCCTGCGCCTGCGCCATGCTTTGAGTTGGGGGATTCGCGATACTGGGTGGCTGAATGCCCGCGAAACTCATCATTAGCAGCGCTAATATGATATCGAAGATGATCACATTTACTATTAGTTTAGCTCCCATCTTGCTCACCTCTTATTGAATAGAATAACATGAAGAGAGACACTGCGCCAACCAGGAATATAGTATACATAGGCCATAAGGCAAGTGCGTATATAACCACTACCGCTGTGAGAGAGCTTAATAATGTAATTATTTTGTTACGACTGAATAGGTACATCAGGCCGACCGTAATGAAATATATTATAAATCCTAGTATTTGTTGAAATTGTTTCGGAATATTTAAACCACTTAGTATCGAACTTGAACAAGTCGTTGAGCTTGTAGATGTGTTTATCCCTGTGTTTATTGATGTTTGATTTGTTGGGTTTGGCACTATAATTATTTCGTTTGTACCTGCATGCGGAGTAAATATAATTTGCAATATTTGATGATTAGCTCCGTAGTTCGTATAGTTGCCATCCACGATGACGTTAAAGTTTACTGTAGTCGTTAGAAATAGTAACTGGACTTGATCATTACCGTAAGCATAAAGGAATATCTTTAACGCTGTGCCGTTCCATGTCTGATTCATTATATAATCTTCTTGCGGTAATGAAGCCCAAAATAGGTCCAGGTTCGGGGCTCCCCATGTATTGATGTACATTTCAGTTGCAACATCGCCCCATGGCTGAGTTTCGCTATTCATCTGTAGGCCACTGCCATAGCGGGCTACATAGTAGATATAGCTGCTAGGATAGTCATATGCGCTTCTCTGCCATACCCTGCTAATGGCTAGACTTGCTAATGTGTTATTGCCTATTGCGTCGGCAAACTCGCTGACCAATTCAGCCTTATAGGTATAGTAATCAGTATCTACTGCACTGTAGTTGGCATAGACCCACAGCCTATAGGTTACGGGAGGATTTGAAACACCTAATATACCATAAGTCGGAGTTGGTACTTCGCCGTAGTGAATCGCTTGCTCTATCAGTTCAGCGCGCTGTAAGTAAGTTAGATTATTTGTAGCGTGATATAATGCAACAAGCGCCTGTCCCGCCATTGCGCTGACATCAAGGAAATATGGCTGCGGATATACATGTACTCCCGGATTTGGATTAGTGATTTCTGGAATTGTAAACAGTCCGTAAAATGGGTTTAACCAACTCAAGGGTATGGTTACGTTAGATGGTCCGTTTGTACTATCTACGAGAACGTAAACTGTTTGTGGTGCTGTGATATGCCAACCTACAACAATCGTAGAACTTGGCGGGGCGTTAACTGTCGTTAAAACTGGTACTGTGATCTTAATAGGATAATATGGTGGTGAACCACTACTCCCACCTGGTTGAATCTGTACATTATATACTGTCGCAGTGCCTATCGTTTGCAGTATATTTCCATCATATGCTATTTGTACAGTAATAGAAATGTTAGCTGTGGTTGCCGTCCCTCCCCCGTTCATCCATATGTAAGTCGTAAATACTCCACTGACGTTAAGGCTATTAGTATAGGTGAATGGCAATTTTCCAGTCCCATTAGTAATAAGGCTGATTCCGTAACTTGTGTTCAAGGGGATATCTTCGAAGAAATTCAGCCCTATCGAACTACCTGATATTACCGTACCTACGTCCATCCCAGATGTTTCATTTATGATGTATCCGTAAGAGTCGTAACCATTAACAGTGGTGATTGCAGGGTCCTTATGGTACCACATCGGTATATATACATAGGCATATTTGCTATCGTTTTGGAACTGTAAAAGCCAATTACCTAATGTAGTGTATGCGTTAGAATACTGACTATTGCCCGTTATATTATACAGTAATATCGTTGCCATGATGAATCTAGCCAAAGATGAAGTGTAGGTTTGTCCGTTAAATTGGGTTAATTGGTTATAGTATGCTGTCCATGCTTGTTCCGCCATGCTTAAGGCTTCAGTATTTCCGTATTTGCCTAACAATGCGAGAGCGTAAATTATTTCGCCTTCGTAATAATTCTCGCCCCATACGGCGTCCCACCAATATGAAGGGGCTGATGATGGGGAGTATGATATGAAATTCGACGGGAATAATTTATTTACTATTGTATTTGGCGAAACTAGATAGTCTACAGATGGCATTAGGAAAAATCCGAAAATCCCACTCGTATTTCCTGTATTTTGAAATGCCACTTGGACCCATTGGAAATAGCCCGGCAACGTTGTATAGTTACCAAAATATAAAGTATTCCTCACTTCGGTGGGGTCGCCCATATATGCAGCATAACTTAAAGTGTCAACATATGGATTTGATGAAGATGCCATTGGAAACATAAATAGCAATTGAAAAGCGCCAATCCAGTTCGGGGCATATTTTGTTGAGAGCAAGAACCATTTCCCAAAGTTATTCCCAAGATAGGTCCAGCTAATATTATCTTGATTTTGATAATTCTTCAGAATGCCATTAGGTGTTTCTAATATCGTATATCCGGTTCCGATTGTCGCCAATCCGTTATACCCTAGATAAATCCATGAGCCGTTAACCGGTGCTGAAGCTAAAACTTCTATCGCATCGCTCTGGTCTAAAATATACGCAATCCAGAATGTCGCCTGTAGATAGTCGCTTTTCCATGATTCATTAAAAATGACGTAACTCCCTTCATTTTCAACATTGAATGAAGGACCGTAGACGGTTGGATAATTCGTTGCGATATCTGCTACGTATACGCCAGTGTTTCCTGTTTGGTTAGCTTCAGCGCCCGGAACTACTAGACCTATTCCAATTAACAAGGGAACAGAAGATAGATCGCCTAAATTCCAATACTTAGGCCATACAGATGATGGAACAGTTACGGTAACCATATTCCATTGACCATTCGTGGGGAAGTAAACGGGCATATCTGTCTGTACGAACGTTCCAGAGGCATTTTCCCACACAAATAGCACATATACTCTATTGATGGAAGATGATTGCAAAATTAAAGTTAAATTGAACGGAATAAAATCCCCTAGATAATTATACTGTCCTAATATTCCATCTTTATTATAGTATGCTAGGCCATGTGGAAGGACATTTATTATAGGGAAATTATATTGCAGTTGCTCCGACGGCGAGCCGTAGAAATCCGGTCCTGTTAGGTTCAGGTAAGTTTTTGCGCTATTAACAATGCTTACAACCGAATCGTTAGTAAGTGTGAATGGTGAAACAGATTCCCATGGGGGGTTTTGCCCTTTGAGACCTCCAAAACCTCCATCTACTATTGGATTTTCCATTCCTTGTTCCATGTCTACTAAAATACCATTCGGATACTGAATGACGTTCCCATAAGGATACACTATCGCTAATGAAGGATTGTAGTAGCTTCTTATACTAAATGTATTATCGATAGGATTGCCTACGATATCGTAAAATCCATTAGTATATCCGCTTAAACTACCAATTGTTATCGGTTGAACTGGATTAAGTGGATATTCAAATCTCTTTATAAATAGTCCGTTGACGTCACCTTTACTGATGAAATTCAGTATATCATTTACATATGGATTACTATATGATTGCCACCATGGGGCTATTGACTCTAAGAACTTAGCGTTATCATCAATCCAAAAGCTCTCATTAACCGATGGGGCTTCATGGAAAGCGTAAACGCCTGTAGGGCTCTTACTCCAAAGAGTATGAATTTCAGCATTTACTGCGTCCTCTACATAAAGAGGGGGTAAAGAAGAAGCAAATACAGGCGTACTTAGCTCTGCTATTATACCTACAATAAATAATATGAATAATATAGCAGAAGCATAACGTCTCATTCTTCACCACCTCCTCCCAGTTGTCTCGTGAGAATTTTTGCCCCTAATACTGCTACAATGAAAACGAAGATATAGATTATGTAAAATGGGATCAATCCGAAAAATGCGCTTAAGAAAACTCCTACTACGCCGAAGACTGCTAACCCCCCTGCTCCCATAAGTTTGTAACCTACCCCCATCAGAATCAACATAATTACTGCTCCTACAATCCAATTAACCCACCCGGGCAAACTGAAACTAAATCCTTGGCTATTGTTTAATGTTATCGACGTAGTCGTTGTCGTATTCACGACTTGGGGGAATATCTGGATTATAGTATAATTAACATTTACCCAAACGACGTCTATATATTCTATCTCGCTATTAATAACGGGAACTCTAGCGTATCCCGTACCATTTGGATTTGTATATCCTTCAGCGACTTCTGTTAGGTTATTAACTGAGTTACCCACAAAAATCGCATACGGCTGAGGGGTTCCATTTACTGGCGAAAATTGAAATTCAAGATAAAAATATGAATATGCGGGTGGGTTTATCGGGGGTGTAGACACTATATTAATGCTATTAGAAGCTAAACTAATTACAGCTAACATAGGAATTGCTAACAACAAGATTAGAGCTAACTTCATACTAAGAGGAAAAAAGTGATGTGACTTTAAAAAGGGCTTACTTCTTTAACAACCTAACTGCACTCTTCAATGTATTCTTCAATTCCGGCGAAAAGTAAATAGTCAGAGCTAAACTCGCAAATCCGGCGATTATAATTAGTTCCGGGATTATCTGCACATACCACGGTGGGGGCGGTGATGAGCAAATACAAGGCTGCCCATAGCTAATAAAAGAAGTGTTTGTTGGGGTGGCGTTTACAAACTCCATACGACAAGAAAAGAAGAAAAATAAAAAAATCTTTCCCTTATAGAGCTGTCGTAGTTATTCCTGAATAAGGATAGATGAATTTATATAAGTAATCCCATCCGCCAGCACTATTAGGCCATCCATTTACAATCTCAGCTTCAGCTGTGTTGCAGGGCGATGCTTCATCAAGATTGAAGACAACAGCATACATTGTAGTACCAGATGCTATATTACCGGGACCAACATATTGGCTACCATTTGGACCAACATAGTCAAACATAAAGTGTATCATACCGCCACGTATGTATGGCAACTCACTTAAGTAACCGCACGGCGAGAGAGGTGCTTCAACTATACTCATAGCCGAAGCTGTATCCGTAAATGGTATAGATACATACACAGATTTAGTCCAATAGCTTCCGTTTTCATAAAATGCGTAGAACTGAGCTAACGCTGTGCCATTGAAGAAATTCTCTAAGAACACATCTAGATAAGTGAATGGGCCAAAAGGTACAATAGCTTCAACAGAATGACACAGTTTGTTATTGAAAACTTCAACAAAATACTGTACTTTCAATAATCCGTTTGAATAAATAAATAAATCATACCCAGCTTGGACGAATGTAGTTTTTACTTCTGAGGTTGTGGCGGAAAGACCGGTCCCTATTTTTGCAGGGCTTAGTCCAACCCATATACCAATTACGTTAGGATTTGTGAAACCGGCATAAGCTAGTGATAGATTCCCAACATATATACTATCGGTAGCCCATGGTACCACTCCCCAAACTCTAAGGAAGCCAAAGTCGGCACTCCATTCGTCAGAGTAAGCAACACCAGCCCAATTTACACCATTGTAAGTACAGAGTATTGTGCTAGCCCCTAATTGATTCGCAGTTACTGCAAATGTGTTTAGAGAAACTAACGATAGTATGAATAGTGAGATCCCTATTAGTAGATATTTTTTCACTTGCATTGTTCTGGGAAAAGAAGATAGACTTTAAAAATGGCTACTAGAAGGGCGGTATTTTAAGCCAGATGAGGGCAGATGTATTAATTAAGTCAAAGAGGAATGAGAAAGCAATAAACGGTAGCAATGAAACCCATTTATACTTACTTACCTTCAATAGGTCGAAGAGCTTTGTATACCAATAAACTCCGGTGAAAAGAAGAAGCTTAAGCGAGATCAACATTAATACTGCTAAAACATACGAAACAGAGCCTTCATAATGATAAAGATAAAGCGACAAAAGGCAGTTCGTTTCAAATACTTGACCGTAATTCATCGCTCCGGGTATCGCATATATTGCGGATATTACAACATCATAAACGTTCAGTAGGATGAAGAGAATCCAAACTATTTTAAGGATTCTCATAATCTTCCACCTATTTCACGCAAATATTATGTTTTTTGCAAATATGGTCCAGCAAAGCTTCAGTTGATGTGAATTTTTTCCCGCAAATTTTGCATTCCTTCTCATGTTCCTGATAGCGGATATGCTGCTTTAATGCAAATAGACTACTAAAAGGTATCAAACAAAGAGGGCAGACATACGGACTGATTGTTTTTGAAATCAGTAGTTTGTAGATATAACCGGCTTCTTGTACTAATTCGGGGTTGTATATGATCGACTTAACAACCAACCTAATCATTTGTTTTGTTTCTCTGTCAAGTTGATGGTACCGTAACCATTCGTCTTCCGAAAGATGAAATGTTAAATGTTTAGGAGTATTCTTATTCTCATGTTTTTTGACATGAGATTCAACCATGTTTATTCGCCCACCTCACTCTCAATCTAATTCTGATATCATCTAAAGCAGGCACTCCTAGTGGATGTCCGCATCTCGGACACTTTCCACCAAGTAATGATATTATTTCTGATGGCATTCGCACGCCGTAAAAGTCCTGCCCTACTCTCTCAAATCTGTATAGTTCGTAGCCACAGTTCTTACAGATGTATCTTACCGGCATTGTTATTCACCTTCTTCAACGAGAACGGCGAAATGTAGAACTCAATTTCATCATCATGAATGTGAATTTGATGCACTCTCTGCAAATGCAGCTTAATGAGCTTCTTACGTTTGAAAATCTTCCCACACCTAAGACATTGATAGATCATAGTTCACTCGCCTCCTTTAATAGATAGTCGCGAATCGCTTGTCTAATGATATCGCTTCTTGTCAATCCTTGTTGTAACGCTAATTTGTCAATCCTTTCAAGATCATTGGAAGATATCATGAATGTCACCCTCATCATCCTCATAGCATCCCCTCCCTCTTTAGAAATTCGTAAATAGCTTTCCGAATAAGGTCGGACTTTGTCATCCCCAGTTGTTTCGCAATCTGATCGATTGCCTTCAATTCCTCTTCCGTTATCTTAAATGAAATAGTTTCCTGTTCTTTAAATGGGATCAGTTCATACTCAGTATCAGACAGCTTTCTAACTCTGAATAAGCTTTCCATCTATTTCACCTCACCCTTAACGAGGTCTTCTATCGCTTTCCTTATGACTTCCGACCTGGGCAACCCATGATTCATTGCGTATCTGTCTAGCAGCTCTAACAAATCTAAATCCGCTCTAAATGATACGACCTTCATTCCTCATCACCCTCTTCTTCCTCAGCAAGTTCTTCGTCTGCTTCCCTCATTAGATCGCTAATTTCGATCTTTAGCAGTTTTATCTTGCCCTCATTTAGTAATCTCTCTAGCTCTTCTGTCGAGAGTACCTTGCCTTCTTGCAACCTTAAGGAAACCTGGATCACATACAGCACGTTTTTCCAGCTTTCCAAGCTGTCGTCATCGGGGTCGGCAAATTCAAGATGAATCTCAATCCTATTAGGGGTTAAGTTCATATTGCATAACTGGTTTACGAGATCGATGGTAGATTGGTGGCCGATAGCATTCTTTACATTGCTCTTTATTTCATCACAGAACTCCTTAGTGCTTAATCTCTTGATGTATAGCCTATACCAAGCTTCATTGTCGTCTGGTAACATATTTAGACTGAAGGCATTGACGAGATACTTGCCCACAATTTTCGCCATCAGTCCATCACCTTCTCTACATCTACCTCGAACGTTAGGTTGCCGACCAGTAGCCACATCCTCACTTCGTCCCCGTAAATCCTGATCATGATTTCGCCATCCATTAGCTCCCTTTTTCCATATGTTATGTAGAATAATGCGTCCGCTTTGTACTCGCCCTTGTACAACGATTCCTTTAGCTTCCCTATGTATAGTGGTACAATTTCGAATATTGCATTTTTATACTCACTCTTTATTAGCCTCGAAATATCTTTATAATGTCTAACTTTTTCTAAAAAAGCTTTGAACAAATCTTGTGCATTAACGGTTTTTTGGGGTTGGGCCATCTTTTATCTCACCTCTATCTCTCATACATATGTGGTCATTGTTTCACCTCACCGCAAGCAAACTTAACGAGTTCTACGATTTCGTTAGCGTAAATTGCTGCTTTGGCATTGTCATCTTCCCTTATGGCCTCTTCAAATTTTGATAACAAAGTAGCAACCCTTTCCGGGACCTTTTCGGCCTGGATTTTTTGCTTATTTCTTCCGAAGAACATTCTCTCACCATCACATTATGAAGGATAGTAAGTTTGCTATATGCAACAGAATTTCCTTCTTTATTGCGTCCCTGCTTTCGTCGAATTCCGTTAATAGCAGTGCTCTGTACAACTTCCTTATCTTAGCTATCTCGTCGTCAAATATTGGATTCTCTGTTGACTTATTGTCAACTATCGTATCAGGGCCTACATCTATCTTAACGTGGACCATTTTTACATGGGGCAAATCCTCGAGATGTGTTCTAGTTACGGAAAAAAAGAAATCCGTTATAACTTCAATTTTTTCTTTTTGTTCTTGTGGGGCTTCCATTTCTGATCCTCTGTACATACTTTGTACTTTGTAGTATTTAAATATTACTCTGTACAAACTGTGTACAATAAACGTACAGCTCTTAATACTTTAGACTTCAAAGTATAAAGTATGAAAAGTAATTTCTTAACGAATCACGCTCTTGTAATTAGAGCAATATATTTGCACCAAGGTTGCAATGTCAATGAAGCACTAAAGTACTCTGGCCTCGCCCCGAACACATTCTATAAAGTTAAAGTTGAACTAGTAGAAGACGGCTTCGTAGAGGAGAAAGAGATACAAGAAGGGAAAATAAAAAAGAAAAAACTTTATTTAACGAATAAGGGCAAAGATGTAGCTCAGGGCCTACTTTGCTTGATGGACGCTTTGGAAAAAGCGGGTGAAGCCATAACGGAAGCATGAAATTCGGCTTGTTCCAACGTTTCATAAGACAAATCGATGAAACCCCTACGTAAATCATATTCAATGCTTTCAAATGCACTATGCCACTGGCGATACCACCAATCTTTTCTTGCTTTGTCGCAATATAGTTGTTTAGCCTTTCTCGCATATTTTATTGCCATCTTTATGTCGTCATTTTCTATAGCCTTTTTTATCAGCGTTATTAGCCCTAAAATCTTTGCAGTCTCTAGAGTTTGCGCCATTAAAATGTACTATTTTTTTGTATATTTAAACTGAATATATAGTAACACTTGGTAATATCAGTTTAATCCAGGATTAGATAATACCAATTGATCAATGAGTAATACTTTCTTGAAAAAATTAGTGAACACTGAGAAAAATTCGAATTTACTAGAATTATCTCCGGGAGACACTTTCTAGTAAAAATTAGTGAGCAACACAAAAAATTCGAACAATATCTCCGGAAGACAGTTGCTAGTAAAAATTAGTGACAGGTGAGAAAAATCCTATAAATGTTTACGACGAAGTTTTACATTTTTTCTCGGCGGTCACTAATTTTTACTTGAAACTGTCTTCCAGAGATAATTCTAGTAAATTCGAATTTTCATTTTTTTAAAGCAAATTTTAGTTTCAGTAACGTATCGATGTGCCGTAACTGATCCTCATCCAGTAATATCTCCTTACCGTTTTTGAACCTTATCACAAAATACGTACCGTCATCCAAATTATCAGCTACATCCTTCTCAACATCTATACTTCCCTGTATATCATCGCCGGTCTTCCGTATCCACCCTATAATTTCATAATCATCGTGAAACGGAATATAACGTAATAGCGGTGGATCTGTCGTTCTATCGATGTAAAGGAATGTGAGTTTGAGGCATTGTTCGGCTCTTTTAATATTGTATTCAGTTGCTGCTAACCCATCAAACTCTTTACAAGAACTCAATATACTCCTCCCCGTCTATCATTTTGTGATTTACTAGCCCCCTTTCTTCCGCCCACTTCAATACTTTATCCGCCAACTCATCACCCAATATTCCGTAGAATTCAGTGACGGAGAACTGTTTACCCTTTAAATCACCGTAAAGCCCCGCCATATTTCCCGCAAACTGCAGATCGCCGTTTTCATCCTTTTCCTCTTGGTAACCGCTTAAGACTAAGTCTATTACTTTCTGGCCGAACTCATTACGCTTCCATACAAGTCTGTTGCTCCTTCTGTCGTTATCTACCAATCCCTTCCTTGCCAAGTTGTATAGCCATCCTTTTGCAGTCTCCGTATCAACTCTTAAACGCTGAGCGATTATCTTTGTCTCCTCAAATTCAATACTTGTAGATTGCAACGCCTTCAGCTCTACGCTTGTCAACCCGACTGCCGACACTAAGAAGTAACGTAATAGCTTCTGAGAGAATAAACGATAAACCTCTTCATCTACTTGCTCTTTACCCAACAGAGACGCTAATATTTTCATAACTTTTAACCCTTGTTCGAAAACTCTGAATGCGTATTGATTGTATTCTTTTATCACGTCTCTAAATTTGTTTGCTATTTCCTGCGGTAGCTTGACGGAACGCGGAGTATAGTACATCCATGCGATAGCAAGATATTTAGTCACGACGTCGTAGGTGAAGGCATTGTCCCCTCTTTCTGCGATTTTATCATAAATCTTGTCCACATCACCCCTATTCTCCAGATCGATTGCAATGGTCAAGAAACGGCTCATTATTTGCGTTACCTGATCATCACTATAGTTTACGTTGACTGCAGTCGATACTACGGACGGCGGATAGTCTACAATCCCGTAGCTACTACCGAGTTTGTCATCTATCGATTTTGCCGTTAAATTCGCTAATCTGCCTTCAGTCATTAAGAGGCTGAGTTCTTTTAACGCCTCAACATCAATTGTCTCAACGATAAATAAGCATCTATTTTTCAGCAGTTTACCGTTATCTTCAAATGCCAGATAACTGAGTGCCTTCTTTGTAAGATTTGAAACCCATAGCGCAGCACCGTAACCCTCTTTCAGTGCAAACATATTGACAATACTTTTCACGGCTGAAGACTTTCCGGCACCGGCAGAACCCAACACCAGAACGCCTATCTTTGGTAGGCCCTCATAGAATGCAGATTTGATTGCTATAAGCGTAAGCAGTTTTACTTCTTCATCTCCTATATGCCATTGTTCACTTTCGCGCAAGAACCAGTTAATCGGATCTTTTTGTAACTCTTCCCACTCTTTCGGATAGTTTTCCATTATCCATTTCTGGATAGGTACTTCTTGCGTATTCTCTGCTAAAACTTGCCTAACGAAATCATCGAACTTTTCCTTCTCTCTTTTAATCGATGTACATTCTCCGCTTCTCTTGAAAGTTCCTTCCGTTATTGGATATTGTACTTCTTTGCCATCTTTCAAATAGCGGTAATTTGGTACAATGTAAACTATGCCATCATCAATTAAAGCGTAAGTCTCGTCGAGTGTCTCTACTTCGATATTAGCGTTTATACATTCACTTTCATAACTGTACTTCTTCACTTAGCCCCAACCTCGCGAACAGTGATCTAAAGCGTATGTCAAGGAAGTAAACTTCTGCCTTATCTTGCGGACCTCTTACAGCTCTTCCTATTGCCTGCCTCACAGTGATGTAAGCGATCTCGTTCATTAACTTCCACATCGTCTTTTGACCCCAAACCTTTGTAACGTAGTCTACAACGTCGCGGAAATAAGGGTCATTAGTCTGGGGGTATGGTAGATTAACAATTATCACTCTTCTAATCAGAGATCTGCCATTTTCTACGAATTCAACACCTTCAGTAATTTTACCTCTGGCGACAGCAACGATTAGACCGCGTTTTTTCACTTCATCTAATTTCGTTTTAGGCGTTTCGATATAATCAGCGACTCCTTTGAACCATTCGGCCATTTGATATGATGAAACAACTATAAGTGTTATTCCATCTTCAGCCTTTAATCTCTTAACGACTTCTACAGTTTTCTGAGTTAGTCCGTCGCGTTTACTAAAATTATAGTTTAGCTTCTCATCGTCGTAAAGATAATACTGAATATTTGGTTCAAACGGCTTAGCCGATATACGTTCATAATTTGACAAATGTAAAACGTTCTGTATGTAATCATCGCTAAACATTGTTCCGGACATCATAATCCATTGATACCCGTCTAACTTTCTAAGAAGATAAGAAGGATCGATCGGCTTCATCCTATACTTTTTATCGTCTCTGTAAATTCTCCAAATCTCTGGGTCATATTCTTTGAGTGCATCATATATTTCTTCTGTTTCTTCGCTTATATTGGTGGGCGGTATCGGTATTGTATTAATATCGCCGTCTAAGAATTTCTTAACTTCAATAAGATATTCACGTTCTGCACCATCTGTGTGTTTGATTAGTTTTAACAGTTCTTCCTTTGAAATGTTGAACTCTATGAAATCATTAAGGTTCATCAAGTTGTGGGCTTCATCAAATACAGCGATATGGTGTTTTACCGGCGCAAAGTTTAAGAAGAAGCCGACGTATGTGCTTAAATACATCTTAGCGTTTTGATTTATCTTCAATTCGAAATAAGGGCATTTTGATGCTTCTATGCAATATCTATAAATCCCTTTCTCTCTTAGTGCTTCATAATTTATTTCGTATGCATATTCTTCGCAATATTGTCTTACTCCTTTTTCGGTCCATGTACATTTACTTGTCTTATACTTAACTTTGTTACCTACTTTCACCTTTCTGTACGGTTTTCTGCATACTCTGGTTTTGCCGATTAAGCCAGCATAAGTTATATCGAGTTCTCTAGCTTCTCTCTCCCAAGGTTGATACTGTGATACTGTTCTTGTATTAACCATAAAATGATCATAAATCTGCAAAGCGTAAAGGGCTGTGAAAGTTTTTCCGCTTCCGGTCGGCATTTCAAGAATAACGTTTTTGCCGTTGTCGATAGCGTCTCTAATTTTGTTTGCTACCTCTAATTGATAAGAATAAGGAGTCTTCATAAAAAAACACCCTAAAAAAGATGTTATCCTTTTAGCTTGGGCTTAGGCTTTTCTTCTTCGTCATCAACAATTGATATTTCATCGAAGAATGCTTTGTTCTGTTTCTTCGTTACCTTAATGTATAATTTCGTGTCCTCTTTTATCTCTTTGTTTTGCCATGCGTCGTATAATATTTGAAATGCTTTTGGCGTTAGCTTCATTACTATTTTATCACCTAATTCATCGGCGTCGTACTTCTTTGGCTTTACAATTTCGTCGCCGTCTTCGGTTTTCGAAACGATTTTCTCAGTGGCACTCTCAAACTTACCCTTTAACGGCCTAACGATTACGCTATAGTCAACGATTTTCTTTACCGTTCCATCTTTTAGCGTGACTTCTCTTTCAATCTCCCTGGGCTGTGATAAGATTTTGACAATAACTTCGTCAAATGGCTTTACGATTGGGAGTGTTTCTCTCTTGTATAGGGGCTTCATGCGCTATTCACCTTCTGCATTCTTTCCTTTCTTTCCTTAACGATGTAACCTCTTGATATGGCTTCCATGATTAACTCTCTTGTGCCCTGACTTAGATCAACCCCTTCCGATTTGCAGAGGGTTGAAAAAAGATCTTTCAGCTTTTTATCGAGTTTTACAGTTATGTGGGTCTCAGACATTTTTCTCAGTATAAACTTTGTACTTTGTAGTATTTAAGCATTACTCTGTACAAACTTTGTATTACATACTATTTGCCGTTTTCTTTCAGTTCTACGTTTTTTGACGGCAAAAACTAACGGGTTGCCAGAGCTTTTAAATGCGTATTGGCAATCATAATACGGGCGTAAAAATGGCGAAAGATAAGACGCGTTATAAATATGGCGACATAATTATACGTGAGAGAAAAGGGCGGTATTATGTCTATAAATTGGAAACGATAAACGGTGAGACGAAGGAAACTTACGTCGGACCTTTAATTGACGTAGTTGAAACATATCTAAAACTGAAAGAAAATGGGGGTGTGGGGGTATCCCTCACAATGCGGCCGCCGGGATTCGAACCCGGGATCTCAGGCTTGGAGGGCCCGCGTCCTAAATCCAGGCTAGACTACGACCGCAAGAGACAATTTATACTTCATAAATTTATATTTTTCGTCTAATCAAAAACATATATAGCACTTTATATAGTCATAGGAGTTTGGCTATATCTTTAGAAATTATATAATAAATTTTAACTTATATATCATATATACGTGATAGTATGAGCCTGTGTAGGTTGTCATTTCTATATGAATCCTTTATGTAGACTAGGTGGTTTTTTGTCGGTAGTTATGTTGTTATTATATTCCGTTGCTAAATAGGTTGTTGATTTCTATTTTATAGAAATTGTTTATGTAAAAAGAAGAATGTATATTAAATAATTAAATGCTATAAGAATGTTAATTTATGTTAATAAACAATGAATTAACTTTTACAATTAATTCTATTACTATATTTCCAAATGAAAGTGATAAAATTTCTCAGTCTCTATAGATTATGCTATATTTTTCTTTTAGTAACTCTAGATATTTTCCTCCTATATCATTCTCATAAAGTTTGATCACTGGTTCTAGTTCCTTAAATTCTTCTTCTGTTAATTCTCTATATTCATAGTTTGGTATACCAACTTTTTCTTCAAATAATCTTTTAGCATATTCTTTAGCTTCTCCTTTTAGTTTTTCCATAACTTCAATATAAGACTTCCCTTTCAATTCTTCATATTCTTCATTTGAAATCATTTCGTCTAAATATAATGCTCTAAGAAATCTTTCCATTTCATATTTGTTTGGTTGCAATCCAATTTTTCCACTATTAACCTTACCCCTTATATATATCTTGCCTCTAACCATTCCAGTTCCGATAAAATTTCCTACTGGCTCTCCATTTATTCCATTTCCGAATATTACTATTGTACCACCAGCCATATATTCGCCGAGATAATCATCAGCCATCCCGCCTACTATTAAATAGGGCTTCTTATCCTTATATTCTCTCATTTGAATACCAACTCTATTACCTACATTTCCTTTTACAAATATGTAACCAGCTTGAAACGCTTGACCTAAAACATCTCTAGCATCACCCTTAATAACAACTTTACCTCCTTGCATAGTATCGCAACAATCATCAGCTACGTTTCCATAAACATAAAACTCATTATTTTCATTCAAATTTGCCATAGAATTTCCGACAACACCATATAGGTTTAGTCTAACATTAGCTCTTGGAAAACTTATACCTATAAACCTGTGGCCTAATACATTTACAATTGTTATCTCTCTCTTATTCTTTTCTTTAATTATCTCCATAATTTTTTTATTAAGATCTTTATATCCAATATTTCTTGCATCTATATCATAATTGTTTGTATGAAAACTTGGAATAGAGAAGCTAGAAATTCTGCTAGTTTCTCTTCCGTATCGTATAACTCCTCTCTTCAAAGAAGCTATAAAATATTCTCCGGGCTCTAAAGTCCATACTTTTGCTGAAGGGTTCATTAACCTTATTTGATTTTCCTCGCTAGCTATATAATAATAATTATCGTCTTCTCCAATTAAAACTGGTCTAAACTTAGATCTATCAGCTATTCCAACCATGTACAGATCAGTTTTGGAATCGTATCCTATTATTGCAGTAAATGGTCCATCTAATCTAGCATTTCTATAAATGTAATCTTTTTCAAAATTTAATTCATTAAACCTTCTAGAAGGATTAGCAATAATTTTAGTTACCTCTTCTATACTAAGACCTTCACTTAACAATTCCTCGAATAAGAAAGCCATTACTTCACTATCAGTTCCAACGAATCCTCCCCATCCTCTAGACTGTAAAAATTCAACATTAGCTCCAAAAGAACTAACATCCCCATTATGAACAATAGCTATATCAAATGAAGAAAAAGGATGAGACCAATAAGGATAATGACCTGGAGAATTAGTAGGTTGCCTTGTATGAGCTAACCACATATCTCCTTCAATTTCATGAATATTATATTCTTTAGCTATATCTTTAGGATATCCTACGCCTTTAAACACAGATAAAGACTTTCCAACACTATAAATTCTCCCTCTTCTATTATCCCATAGAAGTTCATTAACATTCCTTACAACTTTCTTCAAATTAGCAACATTCCCTATAGAAACCTCAAAATTACAATCACAAATATCACCTACATATTTCTCATTCTCATTAACTATTCTTAACCCTTGATTTTCTAGAAAATTCTTTATCTCTTCAGAATCTCCAGTATAGAAAGCTTTTATGAAATAATAATTATTTTCAGATAAATTAAATACTGCATATCCAGCTCCTTTATCACTACCCCTATAACTTATAATATCTATAGCATTAACAATATCCTTACCTTTTATTTTAGGCGCATTAGCCTTTCTTAATACACCTAAAACACCACAACCAGACGGATAATAAATCATAATGAACCAGCCTCCTTAACTCTTAATCTCCTAGCTATATACGAATTCATATTAACAGCCCTAAGTAACTCCCTGTTTCCAGTTAACGTAGACTGAACACTATAAACTCCAGCAGCTCCTGCCATTAAAGCAATCTCCTTCTTCATTCCAGAAATAAGATTAAATGCTCTCTCTTTCAGATTACCTTTACTTCCTTCTCCAATGGCAATTTCCAAAATCTTATAAGGTAAAATTACAGCATCAGAACCTAATGCAACTAACTTAAATACATCCGCTGAATCTCTCAGCCTAGAAGATTTGGCAATAATATCATAATTATTTCTTATCCCTGCATCTTTCAATTTAGTATCAATATCAGAAACAACTAATTCAAGATCCTCATCAGAAGAATCTTCATCTACTATAAACCCTTGAATACCCTTATAATTTAACATCTCTTCTGCCTCTTTTTCAGATGTTATAATCAAATACTTACCTTCTTCTGCCTTCTTACTCCAGCTTAATCTACCTTTACCATCAGAAGTAAAACTAATTTCACCATATTTAGTAATTGTTATTTCTGAAAATATCATAGAGCCTAAAGCAAAAGAAGCCCATCCAAATGCATTAGCATATTCCTCATTAGCATTACTTATATCGAAAATTACGGGAAGAGATAAGTAAACTCTTCCTTTATTTAATAGGAAACTTGTATCTATATCTTCTCTATAAGGATCTATTGGAGGCCTAGTTACTTGTGCACCATCAGATCTTAACCAATCTATAATTCTAGCCGGTTTTTCAACATCAGGAGGAGAAACACTGCCCATACTAGTTATAGGAGGCTCGCCTTTATTCATTAGCTCATGAAGATGAAATCTTCTCCTCTTATTCCATAATTCTCCAAGTTTAGGATTATACTCTTCCACTTCACCTTTTATCTTCAAAATATCTAAAACATCTCTAGGTAATCCATTAGCATAAAGTAAATCTCTCCTACCTTTAAGCTCTTTAATTGATTTCAAATTCAAATTATCTAAGATATTAGCTAACTCTAAAGAGAAACCTCTAACAAAATTACTTAATGTTTTAACTCCAAATTCAATATCTATACTCCTTGTTCCATCTATCTTATTAGTCAAAGCAGTAGGGCAAGATCCAATATGACACTTATGAACCATAACACATCCCATAGCGACTAAAGCAGCAGTACCCACACTAACAACATCAGCTCCTAAAGCAATTAACTTAGCAGCATCAGTAGCATCTGCAACTCTTCCAGCAGCTATTATAGTAAACTTCTCTCTCATACCTTCCTCCCTCAATACTGAATCAGCAGAAGCAATAGCTAATTCGATAGGAATACCTAAATTATCCCTAATTACTTCTGGAGTAGCACCAGTACCTGCACCATGGCCATCTATAATTATTCCATCTGCTCCCATCCTGGCTACTCCAGCAGCTATATAAGGAATATAATTAGTAGCTGCGACTTTAACAAATACAGGCTTACCAGTAGCTTCCTTTAATGCCTCAATTCTTTGGCCTAAGTCTTCTATAGAATAAATATCATGATGTGGAGCAGGAGAAATTGCATCTATACCTATTGGTATCCTTCTAGTTTTAGAAATTGCATCAGTAACCTTGCTCCCAGGTAAGTGACCTCCAATACCCGGCTTAGCTCCCTGGCCAATTTTTATGACAACACCCAGTCCTGAATTTAAAACATCTATATCAACACCAAATCTAGCCGAAGCCCATTGAACAAAAATCCTCTTATGCTTGGCAACTTCTGGATGAAGGCCACCTTCTCCAGTTCCAGCTAACGTATTAGTCAAATCTGCAACTTCAGCTATTATAATATTAGGTATACCACTTAAAGCTCCATACGACATATCTCCTAAATACAAAGGAGAAGACATCGTTATGTTAGAAAAAGATATTTCAGTACTTGCAGAAGGCTCCATAACAATCTTTGGATCTTTTTCCCTCATATATGGAAACTCTATTCTGTCTAATACTCTAAGACTATCCCTTTTTTCAAATATCTTAAACGGTTTGCCGGTTAATGCAAGTTGTCTGATATGATTCAATTTATCTACAGTCCAAAATTCTGAATCTGTTTGTTTTGGTAACGGTAGGTAATTTTTGATTATAAGCAAAGCGATCGCGAAAATAATCTATGTTAAATTATTATATATGTGTTTATGAAGATTATCAAGGTATTCTTCATTACGAGTTATCGTAATATATAGTAAGAATAAACGTAATATAAAGTTTAAATCTAAAACTATTAATTACATATTTAGGTAGTTTAGACTCAATTCCAATTTAAGTTTAAATATATTTTAAATAATAACGATATATAGTAAACAATGATAAGAAGAATCAGGTAAACATAAAACATGTATATGAAAAAAATAAAGTTAGAAAAAATTCACATGTACAACTACATAATTATGTAGTTGGAGCAATGTTAAACAAATATTCCTTTAACAGAAATGGGGGTTAAGGGGCCGGAAGTCTCTATCCGTAAGCTCCAGGTTGAGTTCGGCCTCACCCTGATCGGGTTTGTATAAGTCAAACCCGACTAATATGTTTTATATGAGGCTGAGTAGTCACTGAGTGTTCATTAGCTAACTTATAAATTACATTATTTTATTTATTCTATTTTCTAAATTACTTATTTTAGAAGAATATAGATAAGAAGAGTAAAGCTATATCACTCTCATTCTTACGACAATTATCTCAGAGTATTAATAGATAAGTTTAAATCAAATTACGTTATAAAGATGAATGGGCCCGTAGCTTAGCATGGTTATAGCGCCCGGCTGATAATCCCTAATTAGAAACCGGGAGGTCGGGGGTTCAAATCCCCCCGGGCCCACAATAAACGTTTATCAACATAAATTAACATCTTTATAACATCTAATTATTTGGCACTATTCTTCTTTTATACTTAATAAGCAATTACTATCACATAAGAAATCATAGTACACTTAAATTGTTTGAAAAGATTATAAACGAATATATGTCTAAGAAATAATATAATATATGTCTGTAGTCCTACAGCAGAGACTCACCATCCTCAGGACTAAAAGGATTAAAAATAGCAGGTGAAATAATAAAGCTATCTGGAGATATCAATCACAAATATAATCCGCAGAAGAAACAGTATCAGAATATTTATACCAGATCCATTAAGAGGAGCTAAATCTCAATCAGTATGTCCAAATTAGAGAAATTGTAAGTCTAACGTTAAAATACTCAGTTTATTCAATACTGATATTATCATATATAGTAAAAGAAACCTCAATATCGTTCTTTAGTGAAAAATTTGAAAACATAAACAACCATAAGATAAAATATTAACAATTGTTTTGAGCGTGGCGGGCCCGGTGGGATTCGAACCCACGACCACCGACTAGCTCCGGCCTCGCCTTAGAAGGCCGGCGCTCTATCCTGGCTGAGCTACGGGTCCACGCTATTCTAAAATACTTCTATGGAAAATAAGTTTAATGTTAGCTTTTTACTCGTATTCTCTCCATACTTTTCCGCATTTTGCACATTTATAAAATCTAGTTGCTGGTTCATCTGCACTTCTGGTTTGGAGGATCCAGAAGTATGCTTCGTCGTTCTTACAATTAGGGCAAACTACTCCTTTGATTTTTTGAGCTCCTTGAGGTACTTCTGCGTCGTTTTCTAATACAAGGATTTTTTCTGTTTCTTTATGTTTTATTTTTGTAGTTATTACTTCTGATGCTTTTGCTTCTTCTTCGTATCCGCATTTCATGCATTTATATACGCTTTTTCCATTAATTTTTCTTGGAACCATCATAGAATTGCATTTTGGACAGAACTTCATGTAATATCGCCCGACAATACACTAAGTTAAGATTTTATTTTATTTATTTTTTGCGATAGCTTATCAAGTATGTTTTGGCAAATACTTTTTAGTAATGGATCTTCATCAAATGTGTTTACTTCATTATAAATAGAAGAAGTTTTAAAAGAATTTATCAATTTATCTTTATTTTTGTCTAAAAATAGGTGTTCTAAAAATTGGCCTCTAAACACGCATATACCGTATAAAAAATCTGATTGTGTTATAATTGCAGTTCTTTTTTCTTTTTTGTTTGTCATATCTTTTTGAGCTCTTCAATGAAATTATTTGTATAGTTTTCAGCTTTTTCTATAGCTTCTTTTACTGCGTCTAGTGGTTTTGTTTCGCCATTTGTCATGATTTTTAATACTATTGATTGTATTAGTGGATGTGGTTGATAATATGAAGCGTATACTACACCGTTTATGTTTCTTAATATTTCTGCCAGTAGGTTCCCTAAAGTATGATCTTCTCCATCTATTTGTATTTCTAGGTAAGTATCTGTGGATTTTAATAGTTTAATTTGCAAGTTTTTTCACCATGTAATTTCCTATTTTTCTCTGTTCTATATTACCGCAGTTTGGACATTTTAAATGTTCTTCGTCGGCTTTAATTAGTAGATGTCCGCAGATTGAGCATGTAGCGATTATTACTCCAAGATCTTTTCCTTTTAATGTTAAGAAAACTGGTGTTGTGTATGTTATTGGTTTAGCTCTTATTATATCTCCAGTTCTTATTGCGTCAGTTATGGTTTTGATGTATTTGTTAGCAGTTTGAGATACGTGTAATATTCCTGAGATTGGGGAGATGAATGTTTCTTCAATGGAGCTTATTGTAATATTTGCTGTTTCTTCTTTTATTGATGTTACTATGCCATAAACGTATTTAGCTTTTTTTAAACTGGTGAAAAGTGTCTTTTTTGATGGTAAGACGTTGCTTCTTCTGCTTATCATATCATAAAATACTTTGCCTGCTAACGCTGCTCTTATATTTCCGTTTTCCTCATATGATCCTTCACCAGCTGAAAACTCTTCTTCTACAGCTAGTAATGTCCCTGGACAGATTAGATCGCCTTGGGGTAGCATTTTTACCACGGAAATATATAAGGCTCGAGTTTATTATTTATAACCATTTTTGCTTCTCCGGGAGTTAGAACTGGTTTTTCATAGTTATATAAGTCGTCTGTAGGCAATCTGGGGCATGAAGTTACTATATATGCATCTATATAACTTCTATCTATATTTCTTAATGCTTCTATATTAAGTACTTTATTACTTACTATAAATACGCTATATCCTTTTTCTTTTAATTTTTTCTCAAAGTATTTTACCATTAGTGGTCTATTTTGTCCTACTTTGATTCCTTGAATTATAACCCAGTTTTTTGCATCTAATGCGTCTAATATCTTAGAGTAACGTATTTTAAGTATTTTGTTTATTTCATTAGTTAGGTCTGTTGCATTATTGGAATAGGGATCTATGTTAATTACAGGTTTTCCTGTGTATAATCCTATTCCTATTGCGTGAAATTCACCACCTGAGATATTTACGTGAAGATCTACATCTTTTGGTATTGCTTTATAATCGCAACCTAGTATTTGTCCATCTTTCATGAATGGGTTTGACGCTTTTCCTATTTCTACTTCATATTCAGAGAAATAGTGTTTGATTTTTTGTAGTAAGTTTGTATGCTGGATTGTAGCTGATAATGATATTTTTCTAGGAGAATATTTTACTATTAGATCTTTAGTTTTATTTATTAATTCTTCGTTGATACTTATGTTGCTTTCTGTTGGTATGAATACTGTAGGAAATTTTGGGTAATACCACGTATATGGTGTGTGTCCAAAATGTATTATTAGGTCTGCGTTTAATATGTTAGCTTCATCTTCTGCTATATCGCATGCTCCCCAACTTGGTTCTCCAGAAATGATAAATTCTGTTTCTGGTAATCTTTTTTCTAAATTAGTAACTATTTCTGTAGAAAAATATTTTAATCCTTCAGGAAATTGTAATATAACTTTTTTAGCATTTCTTTTTTGTATTTCCTCTGCTACATGATCTATGTTAAAAAAATAATTCACTGAGTTTTTGCCTCCGCCTTTAGGGGAGAGATTTGTATTGTAGTATCGAGAGGAAGTTTTTTAGATGCTACTTCTAGTGCTTCTTTTGCTGCTGCTAAGAAATCTTTCTTTACTTTAAGGCTCATTAGTACATCTCCTTGTTTTACTATTCTTACTGCTGTACCTATTGGTTTTCCAAAGGATAATCTCATTCCATCTTGAAGTCTATCCGCTCCTGCGAATGCCATCATTTTGTTTTCTCTTAATACGTGATGTGGATATTTTAGAACCCATAGGAAGAAGTCAGTTTCATTGCCTACTGCTTTTGTGATGTGTTTTAATGCTAATTCTCTAGAGGCTTCTAATGCATTGTGTCTTATTTGGCCTATTTGTTTGACTATTAGTTTTACTTCATAATCATAGTCTTTGTTTGGATCTCCCATAGTAAATTTATTTATTTTTGGTCCAGGTACACCTGGTATGTATTCTTTTCTTGTGTAAGCTGGACCAGAGAAGTGTCTATAGCATTTTCCGGGTCTAAGTGGCATGAAAATAAATTAAATGTTGGGGATATTTAAGCTATCTATTCTTTTGAAGTAGTTTATCTAGTAAAGTTATTTGTTCTAATATTTCATCTGCGGTATTTCTTAGCGTTAAGATTGATTTTGATGATGAGACTTCAATTGAAATTTCTATTGTTATTTGTGTATTTGTATATGTCATTGATAGAGTCATATCTTTTGGTATATTTACATTATCTATCTTTATACTTTCTGTTATTTCTTTAGCGTTTGGTGTATCAACGACTATTTTTAGATTAGCTTTCAATTTCTATCAAGCCTTCTTCTGTAGTATTAGTAAAAAATCTTGATGTGTATTCTTTTCCGTTTTTCTTTATTGCTATGGGTTTATCCTTTTTTATATTCTGCTGTAATAAAATTATTTGTAATAATTTAGGTGAGTCTAAATTACTATCTACAATATAGTATTTTTTGTTTTCTTCAATTATTGATATGTTAAATCCTTTTGTTATTTTTTCTCTCATTTTTTCTCTCATTGAATCTATTATTGAAGGATTTAGTGTAAAGTTTATAATTGATTTTGAACCTATTGTATCTAAAAAATATATTATTACGAAAGCTAATTCTAAAGAATCATAGTTTAGATAAAATATTCTATCAGTTATTATATCGTCTCTACTAATTTTTGGGTTTATTTTCATTATTAGACTTGTTATTTTGAAGAGTAGTGTGTTTAGTTGTCCTTCGCTTAATTCGTTTAATTTAGCTAATTCGTTTATCCCTAATTCTGTTACTGTTTTTATTGAGTTTTCTCTATTGCCTGTTATGTCCGGTATGAAAGGATCAAATGATTCCATTAAGGATAAGAATAGTGGCAAATCAGTGTATCCGGGTATTTTTAGATTTTTTTCAACTTTTACGCCTAAATTAGTCATATTATTGAAGAGCTGGAGTTCCCAGTCAGTGTAATTCCTTCTTGATAATATGCAGTCAGATGTTATTCCAGATATTATTGGTAATATGTCTTCAGTTGTTACTGGTAATATAGAGGTAAATGATGAGTTACCAATAAAAATTTCATTATTAAGGACTTTTATTGATTTACCCGAAGTATCAATTTTTAACTCAATTTGACAATCATTTGAATACGATATTCCAAAATTTTTTTCAGTATATTTTAATAGAAGTGATGCGAAAATTATAGAATCTGGAGTATAAGGAATTTTAATACAGAATTCTTCTTTTTTGTTTAATGTTTCTACTAGTTTTTTTGCTTCTTCAGGATTTGGAGTCTTGATAAAACTTTCCATATTCTCTGATCTTTTTCATTTCTTTTTTAAGTTCGCTAATATTTATTTCTCCAATAAAGATGTAACCTAAAGAGTAACAAACATATTCTAGAATTACTATGTCAAATACGTAAGTTGATGGTAAGAGTATTGCTAAAGCTAATTCTGATACTCCAGACGCACCAGGAATAGGAAATAGTGTAGCTACAAAATAACTCATTGTAACTAAAATATCATAGAAATAATTATGTACTAAAGGAAATATTCCTGCGCTCAATACTAAATATCCTGCTATTGTTAAAGCGAAATAGTAAATAATGTTTATATCACTTATATTATTTTTTATTGCATCTTTTCCTTTTAATAATACGAAGTAATATTGATCAAATTTAGCTAATCTTAATATGCTTTTTTCAATTCCTATATGTCGTCCTGCCGTGGAATATACGTAAGCCATACCTATTCCCCATCCTGCTATATTTCCTATAGCTACAAGTATATACAAAAATTCTATTGCATAAAATTTTAAAGGCAGAATTGCTAGGAATATTATGCTTCCTGCTATTACATCAAAAGATGCTTCCGCTACTGATAAGCTAAATGCGTCTATGAGTTCCTTATTTTCTCTATTGTAAACTATAGCTCTTGTTAATTCTTGTCCGGCCCAACCTGGAACTAATAAACCTACTGCGTTACCTAAAAGTCTAGCTTTATAAGCATTAGCTAAGGACACTTTTACTATTTTACTATCTCTTATTGCTATAAATAAGATTTGAAATAAATAACTTGCTATAAAACTTAAGATTACTATAATATTAATCTTTTCTAATGAGAGTATTATATTAACATGAAACAATATTGAATAAAGGAACAGCACTAGAATTGGCAAAGATGCTGATAATAATGTTTTCCAATTCATTACATACTCACGCTATTTTTTTCTTATAACACTTTTGGCCATAGCAAAGTATATAACTCTCTTCGTTTTTGAATATCTGTATTTCATTTGAGGAAAAAATTAGTTTCTCATTGTTTTGTTTTTTATGTCTACTTAATCCGCAAGATATTGGTGGTTTTTCGTTAAGATATTTGTATTTATGATATGAGCATGCTTCGCATTCTGGATTTTTTTCAATCTTTATTTTATCTATATTTAGATTTTTGAAATCAAACAAAATAAGGTTATTATCTATTTCTCCTCTAAGGTAATTTATAAATAATTGGATTTGAATGCTTGCCATTATTGATGGTACTATTGTAGTAGTTCCAATTACATTACATGAATCTTGAGTATCATAAGGTTGTAAAAAACATGATAAGCAAGAAGTTTTGTTTGGCACTACTATTTTTGCTGATCCATACTCTCCAGATATTCCAGCATAAATTAATGGAATATTATTTTTTATACATGCATCATTTAGAATTAATCTATAATATATATTGTCTAATCCATCAAATACTACATCGTGATTTTTTACAATCTCCTCTGCATTAGAATTATCTATAATGTCTTCAATAGCGTTAATTTTTGTATCTGAATTAATTTTATTTAGATAATCTTTACATACTATTACTTTTGGTCTCATAATATCTTTTTCAGTAAAAATGTGGGTTCTATGTAAATTGCTTAGTTCTACAACATCTGCATCTACAATAGTAATTTCTTTAACACCTAATCTAACTAAAAATTCTGCAAGAGCACTTCCTAAAGCTCCGCATCCAGCTACAAGAACCTTTGATTCCATGATTTTTTGCTGGACATCTATCCCTAGAGTAAGTAATTGTCTAGAAAATCTTTCCATATATAATAATGAAGACTTATAAAATATGAAGTTATTTAATTGTAGGGGTCTCGATGTCCCACCAATGGGTGAGCGTGATGGAATTCCAATATCAATAAATGAACTAAATAAGCTAAGGCAAATAGCAGATAAGGCAAGAAAAAATGTAATAAAAATGCAGTTTTACGACCATTCAGTACATGTAGGTTCATCATTAAGTAGTATAGAAATATTAACAACGTTAGTATTTAGATACATTAGAGATTCTTCAGAAAAGGTAAATAAAGATTGGTTAATTCTAAGTAAAGGCCATGCAGCTCCAGCCTTATATGCAGTATTAGCAGAAAAAGGATTAATTAAAGAAGATGAGTTATGGAAAATTCAGTCGATAGAAGGATTGCTACAAGGTCATCCTGAAGTATTTATACCTGGTGTAGATATGTCAACTGGAAGTTTAGGCCAAGGATTAAGTTTTGGAATAGGAGTAGCTACTGGAATTAAAATGTCAGGAGGAAATGGAAGGGTTTTCGTAATAATGGGAGATGGAGAGCAAGATGAAGGAGAAGTATGGGAAGCTATGACACATGCTGTTGCCAGAAAATTAGATAACTTAATAGCATTCATAGAGATTAATGGATTTCAATTAGATGATAGTGTATCAGAAGTTAAGCCTAAGGACTTCTTACAAGATGTATGGAAAGCTGTGGGTTGGAGAACATTCTCATGCGATGGTCATGATATCAAGAGTATAGTAGATGCAATAGAAGAAGCGCTAAAATCTAAAAAACCTGCAGTTATATTCGCAAAAACTGTAAGAGGAAAAGGTTTTCCACCAATAGAAAATTCAAAAAGACAGAGGGCGACACCAGATGTTACAAGGCAGTATCTCGTCGATTCGTGAAGCGTTCGGTAGAACGCTAGTAAAAATAGGCGAAGAAGATAAAGATATTATAGTAATTACTGCTGACGTTGGAGATTCAACTAGAGGATACTATTTTAAAGAAAAGTTTCCTGACAGATATTTCAATGTAGGTATTTCAGAGCAGGATATGGTTAATTTTGCTGCAGGTTTGTCTGCCGTAGGTAAAAAACCCGTAGCAGTTGACTTTGCTATGTTTATGATGAGAGCATGGGAGCAAATAAGGAATACTATAGGAAGGATGAATTTAAATGTAAAATTAGCTGTAACTCATTCAGGATATAGTGATAGTGGAGATGGTTCTAGTCATCAAGCATTAGAGGATATTTCGCTTATGAGAACGATACCTAATATGAAAGTTATAGTTCCAGCTGATGCAGCAGATGTAGAAAGGAGTTTACCAGTTATCATAAATGAGAACGGTCCAATTTATTATAGAATGGGAAGGGATTATTCTCCACCTATAACTTCTAGTATGAACTATAAATTTGAAATAGGGAAAGCATACGTGCTAAAAGATGGAGACGACTTGGCTATTATGGGAGCTGGAGTAGTTTTATGGGATGCATTAAAGGCTGCTGACGAATTAGAAAAGATGGGTATATCTACTGCAGTTATAAATGTTCCGTCTATCAAACCAATTGATGAAGCTACTATTGAGTATTATGCTAGGAAAACTGGTAGAATAGTAACTATCGAAGAGCATACTATTTATGGAGGAGTAGGGTCAGCGATAGCTGAAGTAGTAGTAAATAGATATCCTGTACCTATGAGGTTTATAGGTAGTGTAACTTACGGAAGGTCAGCTAGAAGTGAAAGAGATTTACTAGATTATTATGGATTTGTACCAGAAACAGTAGTTAAAAAAGCTCTAGAGTTGATCAAATGAGCGAGATTAATGATTTAAGAAGGCAAATTGAAGATATAGATGATCAAATAGTAAAGTTAATTGTTTCTAGATTTGAATTAGTTAAAAAAGTTGGAGAAATTAAAAAAGAAAAGAATTTGCCTGTTACTGATGAGAAAAGAGAAGAGGAAGTAAGACAAAGATGGATTTTATTAGCTAGAAGATACGGGTTGTCTGAATCATTTGTAGATACTTTTTTACCTATTTTGTTTTCTTATTCTAAGATTTACGAAGTAAATTCAGCTAAAAAGAGAAGAATTGTGTTATTAGGATATGGAGGAATGGCTAGAGCGTTAGCTTCTTTGTTTAAATTAACTAAGCAAGAAGTAGTTATTACTGGTAGGGATTTATTAAAGGCTGAAAAACTTTCTAATGAGTTTAATTTTGTAACTATGGATATTTTGAATGCAATAAGATGGGGAGAATTAATTATAAGTACATTTCCTCCTGCAGTTCTACTTTCTGATTTTTCTTCAAAAATTTATTCCAATATAAAAGGAAAAATTTTTATGGATATTTCTTCTTCTAAAAATTTGGTTTTTCCATATATAGAGGAAAAATCGTTAAAAGAGAATTTCATTTATGTTTCAATTCATCCTTTATTTGGTCCGTATATTTATCCTGTAGGTGAAAGAGTAGCTATAATTCCCTCTAAGTCTTCTAATGATGATGTAGTAAAAGATTTGGTAAAATTCTTTAGAGATAATGGATTATATCCTTTAGTAACTACTTTAGAGGAACACGAAAAGGCGATGGCAATAGTCCAAGTAATTCCTCATTTTTATTTGCTAGCTTTATCTGAAAGTATTAATAAGCTTTCTAAGGAATTAGATATAGATTTTAGTAAATATCAAACTACTAATTTTAGAGAAGTGTACAAGCTTATTCGTAAGATAAATGATATAAAGGATGTAATTATGGAAATTCAAAGTCTTAATCCTTATGCTGATAAAGCTAGAGAGCTTGGAGTAAGAGAATTAAATAACCTCTATAATGAATTATTAGAGAAGAAAAAATGATATTATATGTGCTAAAAGACGGAGCAGATTATTCAACTTTTAAGGAGAAGTTACAAATTTCATCCTCATCTTATAAGTTTCTAGATTTATATGGTAAGAAAATTGCCTTAGTATGGCCAGATGTTGAAGGTAATATAGATGATAGTTCTATTGAAATGAAAGTTAAGACTAATAAGCATTATATTTTATCTAGTAATGAATGGAAAAAAGATCCTACAGAAGTTAAAGTAGGAGATACTGTTATTGGGTCTGAGAAAATTGTAGTAGCTGCAGGTCCTTGTGCAGTGGAAAGCGAAGAACAAGTTGAGACTGTGGCTAAGGCAGTAAAAAGAGCTGGAGCTTCATTATTGAGAGGAGGAGCTTATAAACCTAGGACTAGTCCTTATTCATTTCAAGGATTAGGAGAAGAAGGTGTGAAGATTTTAAGAAAAGTTGGTGATGAAGTAGGATTACCTATAGTTACTGAAATTATGGATACTAAGGACTCAGAAGTGTTCAAAAAATACGTAGATATGATACAAATAGGAACAAGAAATGCTCAGAATTTCTCGTTATTGAAAGATGTAGGAAAGCTAGGCAAACCAGTACTTTTAAAGAGAGGAATGGCAAACACAGTAGAAGAATGGTTGCAAGCATCAGAATATTTGTTATCTGAAGGAAACGGAAATGTTGTATTATGTGAAAGAGGAATAAGGACTTTCGAGAAAGCTACTAGATTTACTCTAGATGTTGGTGGTATGATAGCGGCTAAAATGATGACTCATTTGCCTATGGCTGCGGATCCTAGTCATCCTGCAGGAAAAAGAGAATTAGTTCATTCGTTAGCTTTAGCTTCTGTAGCAGCAGGGGCTGATATGCTCTTAATTGAGGTTCATCCTCATCCAGAAAAAGCTTTAAGCGATTCAGAGCAACAATTAACTCCTGAGTCTTTTGAGGTACTTATGAATAGAATTAAAGCCTTAGCTTCAGCTTTAGGTAGATCTGTATGAGAGATTTTTCTGAAGAAATCTGTTGTTCCAATGTAAATGTTATAATAGATCAAAAATATTCTGATTTTATCGAGAATATTAAAGGTAAAAAGGCTATAGTTTATCCTAAGAGCTTGAAGATAAATGTTGATGGAGACTTACTTATACCTATTGAAGACGGCGAGTCTGCTAAGGATATAAATAATGTTCTTGATCTGGTTCATAAGTTGTATGAAAATAATTTTGATAGAGGAGATTATGTAATAGCTATTGGAGGAGGTACTATTTTAGATCTTAGTGGTTTTGCTTCTTCTATTTATATGAGAGGTTTAAATTTAGTAAACGTTCCTACAACTCTTTTAGGTATGGTAGATGCTGCAATAGGTGGAAAAAATGGAGTAAACTTTGGAAATGCTAAGAATATTTTAGGAACGTATTATCAGCCTTCTTATATTCTTATAGATTTAGATTTTCTTAATACTTTGCCATTAGAGGAATTAAGAAAAGGATTAGCTGAAGTAATAAAATATGGAATAATTCTAGATAAGGAATTATATGATTATCTTTCATTAAATAATGAAAAGATTTTAAATAAAGATAGAGATTCATTATCTGAGATAATATCAAAATCTATAAGAGACAAATTAAATATTGTAAAACAAGATGAAAGAGAAACTAAAGGAATTAGAGTTGTCTTAAACTTTGGCCATACTATAGGTCATGCAATAGAAGCAGGATCTAATTTTAAGATAAGTCATGGTTATGCAATATCTTTAGGTATGGTGTGTGAAGCTAAAATAGCGGAAGAAATGGGATATTCAGAAGAGGGTGTAGTTGAAGATAGCCTTTGGATTTTAGATCTATACAAATTGCCAATAGTTCCAGAAAAGCTTCCATATCCTGTATCTAAAGAATTAGCAATTGCAGCTATAGGAAAGGATAAGAAAATAAGAAATGGAGAAATACTTATGCCTTTCCCTACAAGAATAGGTGACTGGAAAGTAGTTAAAGTACCAGTAGAGACAGTAAAAGGGTTTGCCTCACAATGTTTATAGATTATAATACGAAACTATTCGGTATTATAGGTAATAATATAAGCTATACCTTATCTCCTGCGATACATAATTTTTCCTTTGAGAAAATGCAAATTAATTCTGTATATTTAGCTTTTGACATTCCTCAACACAAATTTGATAAAGTAATTCAAGGATTATTAGATGTAGGAGAAGGGTTTAATATTACTATACCGTATAAAGAGAAAATTATTCCTTACTTAGATAAAGTAGACGAAAGCAGTGAGAAATTGAATGCTGTAAATACTGTATTTAAATCTAAAGGATATAATACAGATTATATAGCATTACTTACCTTAATTAAAGAAAAAAGCTATAATATAGATTTGCATTCTGCAATAATATTTGGTGCAGGGGGTGCAGCTAAAGCTGCTGCTTTTGCCTTAGCGTCTTTTGGCATTGATATTCTAATATTAAACAGAACAATAGAGAGAGCTAATAGATTAGTTGATAATTTAAATAAATACGGTTACAAAGCTAAGGCAGCAGTATCGTGTAAAGATGTTAATTATGATGTAATAGTTAACGCTACACCTGATCCTCTTTACATTAATGATGAATGTGTAAAAGGTAAGCTTGCCATAGATTTTGTTTATCATCCTATAATAACTGAATTTTTAGATAAAAGTCTCAAGAAAGGTTTGAATATAATAAATGGATTAGAGATCTTAATATATCAAGCTTTGGAAGCACAAAAAATATGGTTTGGTAAATCTCTATCTTACAAAGAAGTGGTGGATTATCTATATGCCAGGAAACTCATTAGGTAAAGCATTAACTATAACTACTTTTGGAGAAAGTCATGGCCCAGCTATAGGAGTTATAATAGACGGTCTACCAGCCGGATTACCAGTTAAAAAAGAAGATCTGGAATTTGAACTGTCTTTTAGAAGACCTGGAAGATTATTCGTTTCGGGAAGACGAGAAAAAGATGAACCAGAAATTTTAAGTGGAATTTATAATGGTAGGACAACTGGATCTCCATTAGCTATTCTTATAAGAAATACTGATGTTATATCTTCTTTTTATGAAGAAGTTAAAAATAAACCTAGACCTGGTCATGCAGATTTACCTTATATAATGAGGTATGGATATGAAAATTGGGATTATAGAGGAGGAGGAAGAGCTAGTGCTAGAGAAACAGCTACTAGAGTAGCTGCTGGAGCTATAGCTAAAAAATTGCTTATGTTAACTAATACATCGATAGCTGGGCATTTAATCAGTTTAGGTCCAATAGAATTAGATGAAAAAGTATCTTTTGAGGAGATTTTATGTTCCAAATATAGTCCTGTTAGAGCTAGTAAAAAAAGTTTAGAATCTAAATATGAAGAATTGGTAAAATCTGCTACAGTAGAAGGAGATAGTTATGGAGGAGTTGCAGAAATAGTTGTAAATAATCCTCCTAAGGCTTTGGGAGAACCTGTATTTGACAAGATAAAGGCAGACTTAGCTAAGGCTATTTTATCTATACCTGCAGTAATGGGATTTGAGTATGGATTAGGTTTTAAAGCTGCTAAAATGAAAGGAAGTGAAGCTAATGATGAAATAATTTTTAAGGATGATAAAATTACGTGGAAGTATAATAATTCCGGAGGAATTTTAGGAGGAATAACTACTGGAGAACCTATAATTCTAAGATGTGCATTTAAGCCTACAAGCTCAATAAGGAAGCCTCAAAAAACAGTTGATTTAAGAAACAATAAAGAAACTGAAATTTCAGTATTAGGAAGACATGATCCAGCTGTAGCGATAAGAGGTGTTACTGTTGCTGAAGCTATGGTAGCTTTAGTTTTAGCTGATCATGCTATTAGATCTAATGTTATTCCTCAAGTTAAGCTTTCAGATAAAGATGTAGAGATTATCGAGAATAACTGGAAGAGGTATGTTAATTCATGCAAACCTACGGAGGGATCTCAGTAGTTAATGCCATTCCATCATGGTATGGCTCTTCTATGGCAATTAACTTGAAAGTAAATGTAGAAATAACTAAGGGAGAATATAAGGGAGACAGTAAATTAATTAAGACAATCCTTGATTTCATGAAAGCTAAATATAGCATAGGTCCGTTAGATGTAAAAGTATATTCTGAAGTTCCTCAACAGAGTGGATTAAAAAGTAGTAGTGCAGTTTCTACTGCGCTTCTTGGAGAAATAAAAAGAAAATTTGATTTGGATATTGATGTACCTAAGTTGTCTGCTATCTTATCAATAATGGCTGGTGTATCTTATACTGGTGCTTTGGACGATGCAGTTGCAGCATTTTATGGAGGTGTTTCTTTTACTTATAATAAGGAATTTAAAATAATTGATAAGAGGAATCCTCCAGAAGATGTTTCAATTTTATTAATTCCTATAGGAAATAGACCTAAAGTAAAAATAGAAGAACTAAAGAAATACAATTTAATTTTTAAGGAGATATTTCATTTGGCCTTACGAGATATTATTACTGCAATGAAATATAATGGAATATTAGTTTCTGAAATTCTAGGATATGATAAGAAGCCTTTAGAGGAGATTTCAAAGAGGAAGGAAGCATTAGCTTATGGAATATCTGGAAATGGTCCATCAATTTTTGCTTTATGTAAAAAAGGCGAAGAGGGTCCTATATATGAGATTTTAAGCAAGTATGGAAAAGTAATTTTAGTAAGTGGGGTAAATCTTGAAGGCGATAATAGATAAGTCAAATATTGAGGGAAAAGTAAAAGCTCCACAATCTAAAAGTCAAGGAATAAGATTAATTTTCCTTTCATTACTTACTAAAATTAAGCTATATAATTATACTCCTTCTGACGATATAAAAATGGCATTAAATGCAGTAGATGCTATAAGATCAAAAACAGATTATATTTACGTAGGTGGTTCAGCTACAACTTTGCGAATGTTGATACCAATAGTTGTGGCATTAAAAATGAAAGTAACTATTGATGGAGATGAAAGTTTGCGAAGGAGACCAATATCCTCTATTATAAAAGCTTTAAAAAAAGCTAAATTCTCTTCAGCATCTTTGCCTATAACTATTGAGAGTAATGGTTTAGAAGAAGAAATAGAAATAGAAGGATGGGAAAGTAGCCAATATATTTCTGGATTAATTTATGCTTATCATTTGATTGGGGGAGGTAAGATTAAAATTATTCCTCCTATATCGTCGAAAAGTTATATTGAAATGACTATTGACCTTTTTAATAGATTTGGTTCTGACGTTAAATTAGAAGGAAATACAGTTTATGTTAATCCTAAGCCTCTTCGTGAATATGAAGGAGAAATACCAGGAGATTATGCCTTATCTTCATTCTACGCAATAGCAAGTATAATTTCACAAAGAAAAATTGAAATAAATGGATTATACGATCCACCAGAATATTTTGGAGATCATAAAATAATTGATATACTAGCTAATATTGGGGTGAAAAGCTATTATTCCAAGCATTCTTGGTTTGTAGAATATCAAGGAAGTATATCTCCTGTGGAGATAGATATTAATGATATTCCTGACCTGTCTACATCGTTATCTGCTATACTGTCAATAGCTGATGGAGCTAGTAAATTATCCGGTGTTGAAAGATTAAAAATCAAAGAAAGTAATAGAATAGAAACAATTATAGATACATTAGAAGCCTTTGGAGTAAATGCTGAATATAAGGATCAATCAATAATAATTAGAGGTTCGCAGATTAAAAGAGGTTCAATTATATGTCCTAATGATCATAGAATTGCCATGTTAGCTGGAGATTTAGCTATCAAAGAAGGTGGAGAAATAGAGAAAGCTGAATGTGTAAACAAAAGTAATCCAAAATTTTGGGAAGATTTAATATCGTTAGGTGGAAAAATAACTCTAGAATGAGGCCAATAATAGTAGCATCATTACCAGTATATTCTGAAAAAGATATACATAGGATTAATCAAATTGATGCAGATCTAGTTGAATTAAGATTAGATTATTCGAAATCTTTGCCTACTTTAAGCTCCCTTTTACCTTATAAAGATAAAATTATCGTAACTATTAGAGATGTAAATGAAGGAGGAATAAATAAAATAGACGATAACGTAAAAGTTTCTTATATAAATCAACTGAGTAAGGAAGGATTTTTGTATGATGTTGAAGCTTCTTTCTTAGAAAAATATAATGTAGATTTTTATAATAAGATTGTTTCTATGCATTACTTTAACTCTATTCCAGATTATAATATAGTAAATACTATAGTAACAAAATATGAGAATAAAGCATATACAGTGAAAATAGCTGTAATAGCTAAGCCGGGATATAAGAATTTTCTAAGTAATTTACTCTTCTCTCATGAGAATATAACAGTTTTACCTATGGGCAGTGATCCTCTAGAACGAATAGCATTTGGAATACTAGGATCTAAATTAGTTTACACTTATGTAGATAATCCTACAGCACCTGGGCAAATGCATTATTCTAGGGCAATTAAAATAATTAATTTACTCTTCAATAATTAATTTATTTTTGTCTACAGAAATCTTGTAAACTTTAATAGGTTTTTTGGATGTTCCTTTTATTGGCTTTCCATCTTTTATTGAAAAATGGGAAAAATGACATTGGCAAATTAATTCTTCTCTAATTATTACTCCATATTTTTCTAGGTCACATCCTAAGTGCGGACAATAAGGTTCAAAACCTAAATATCTATCGGCACCTAAATAAATTAGAAGAATTTCTTTTCCATCTATAGAGATCTTTTTCTTTTCTCCTATCTTAAGATTGGGTTTTTCTAATATCATGGTTCTTCTTATTTAAAGCTCTTGGAAGTACTAAATAAACGCATAGATCTCCGCACATCGTACAGGATCCCGCTTCAAACTTTTTATACTGTCTATATATTTCTTTGGCTCTTTCTTGGTCAAAAGTTAAGGAAAACATTTTAGGCCAATTTAACGAAGCTCTTGCCTTACTCATTTCATAGTCTAGTCTTTTTGCTTTTTCTCCAAGTTTTATTATATCACCAGAATGAGCAGCTATTTTAAATGCTATTAGCCCATCTTTAACTTGTTCTGGATTAGGTAATGATAAGTGTTCTGCAGGAGTTAAATAGCATAACATATCTGCTCCACTAGCTGCGGCTATTGCACCACCTATTGCGCCGGCTATATGGTCATATCCTGCAGCTATATCGGTGGGCAAGATCCCTAAAACGTAATATGGGACTCCTCCAGATAACTGCTTTTCTAGTTTAATATCCATATCTATTTGATCTAATGGCATGTGGCCTGGTCCTTCTATCATAACTTGAACGCCTTTTTCTATAGCCCTTTTAGCTAACCTAGAATTAACTATTAGTTCTCCTACATGTAATTCATCATGCGCATCATTAATTCCACCAGGTCTTAAAGCGTCTCCTAAACTTAATACTACATCATATTCTTTAGCCATTTCTAATAAGTAATCAAAATTTGCGTATAATGGATTTTCTTTTTCATTATATATTGACCATGCTGCTAATATTGTTCCACCTCTACTTACTACTCCTGCTGTTCTTTTCATTTCTGCTGCTTTCTTAGCCAAGTCTAATGTAATTCCAGTATGTAGTGTGGCAAAATCTACTCCATCTTTAAAATGCTTCTCAATCACTCTAAATAAATCATCTTCTGTAAAGTCTATTACGTATTTTCTTTTTGTGACCATTTCGTAATATACTTGATATATTGGTACTGTACCTACTGGCATTTCTGCTTCTTGTAATACTAATTTTCTCATTTCATCTATGTTTCCTCCATCAGTTAAGTCCATTATCGTATCAGCTCCGAACTTATTTGCTATTCTAACTTTTTCTAATTCTTCATCAACATTATAATGGTCAGTAGAAGCACCTAAATTTACGTTTACTTTAGTGAATAATCCTTCACCTATTGCAGTATATTTTTCTAATTTTCTATTCATATTTTTGAAAATTACTACTGTACCTCTAGCAACTCTATCTCTGATTTTCTCTGGTGATTCTCCTTCAAGTTTTGCTATTATTTTCATCTCTTCAGAAATGTTACCAGATCTTGCTATGTTAATTTGAGTTACCATATATAAGTTAGTTATTAACCGACTTATATACATTACTATTTTACATGACAAAGGAAGAGATAAGAATTTATAATGTTAAAATAGTATATACATTTTAGAGGTGCTTAAGTTGTCAACTATAAAGGAAACTGCAAAGTCCAAAATTGATTATAGAATAGTAGAAGTAGAACAAAGTTCTCCAACTACCGAAGTCGAAGCAACAGTAATTTTGAATTCTCCACCATCAGAAGACGCATTAAAATCGTTTAATGAGGTTAAAATTCTTAAAGTCTTTAATTTCATGAATACTGTAAAAATTAGAGGAAAAGCTAAAGATGTAGTAAAACTTAGCGAAAATCCTTTAGTTACTTATATAATGTTAGATGATATTATTGTAAAGAACGAAGAGTGGATTTAAGAGACTGGCAAAGTAAACTTAAAGATAGAGTTATTTCATCTTTTAAAAACAACTTTTTAGTAGCTCTTCAATCTCCAACCGGTAGTGGTAAAACTCTATTTTCTATGATTACTTCTCTTGAGTATAAAGGTAAAGTTATATATGCAGTAAGAACTCATAATGAATACTTTCCTATATATAGAGAAGCTAAGAGGTTAGGAAAGAAGTTTAGCTTTATTGTAGGCAAATCTGTTGCATGCCCATTTGCAACGGAAGACGTCGATGGAGAAGATATTAAATGTTCTGGATGCGATATTTTTTCTACTTCACATATAGAAGTAAATGATTATCCTTTTAATTTTCTTTCAAAAATAAAAAAGGAAGGAGTTGAGCAAGGCTATTGTCCTTATTATTCTCTATTTGACTCTATCCAAGATGCAGATATTGTAGCTATTACTTATCCTTATTTTTTTATTCCAAGATTTAGGGAGTCATTAGGTTTAGATTTTTCTGAATATGCCATAGTAATAGACGAAGCTCATAACTTAGATAGATTAAATGATCTTGAAGAGCGAAGAATAAATCCCAATATTATTGATATTGCAATTTCTCAAACTAAGAATGAGAAAGTTATTGATATTCTAAAGAGATTAAAGGATATAATACAAAAAACTATATATAAAGATGAAAAATATATTTTAATTAATAATTATCCTAAGTTATCAGAAGACGAATTCAGATTATTACAAGAAGAATATGACATTTTGAGAGATAAGATGATAAAAGAGAAGAAAGTCAAAAAGATTCTTATTGGAAATATAATAAAATTTTATCAGTCTGAAGGTCTTGTTTTCTCTTATAAGGGTAGCTTAGTAAAAAAGCCGTTAACTCCTTCAAAATATACCTCAGTGCTTAATGATAAAGATTTAACAATATTATTAATGTCAGGTACATTGCAACCAATTGATTATCTTAACAAAGTTCTAGGCATAAATAGAAAAATTGATTATATTGACGCAGAAAAAGAAGTTAGAAAAAAACTTAGTGGAAGTTTTTCTTGTTATATAGCTTTAGATGTAACTTCTACATACACTTTAAGGACTAAGGAAATGTGGAAAAAATATTCAAGTTATCTATTAAAGATATATTATCAAGCTGAAAATCACATTCTCTCAATTTTTCCTAGCTATTTCATTATGAACGAAGTAATGAGACTAATTGATATACCAAAAGTTATAGAAAATGGAAAAACCAGTATAGAAGATCTAATAAAATTAGATAAGAAAACTATTATAGCAGGAGTTGCAAGAGGCAAGTTATCTGAAGGAGTAGAAATAACAGAAAATGGTAAGAGTTTGATTTCAGATGTAGTATTAGTAGGAATTCCATATCCTCCAGTCGATGATTTTTTGAGATTACAAGCCGAAGAAATAAGAAAATATTCTAATGCAGAAGTTGAAGATTTGCTTGTGAATATTCCAGCATTAGTCTCTGTGAAACAGGCTATAGGCAGAGCGATAAGAAGTATAAATGATAATGCTAAAGTCTGGCTTCTTGATAAGAGATATAATAGTATATGGTGGAAGAGCAAGGTAAATTGTTTTAACCCCAAGAAAATTAAGTTATAGCGTGAAAGTAGAAATATTCACTCATAAAAGCTGTACAGAATGTAACATGCTTTTAGAATATTTAGATCAAAAGAATCTGTTAGGTAAAGTTCAAGTTATAGATACTGAATTGTATCCATTTTTAGCTTTAGAAAGAGGAGTAATTTCCACGCCTTCAGTATTTATAGATGGTACATTAGTTTATGCTGGCAATGTTGATTTTGAAGAATTAGAAAAACTTTTAGAAGGTACAAAAATATCTAAAAAAGTAAATAAAGATGAACTAGTTGAAAAACTAATGGCAGGAATTGTGGATTCTTTTGCTGCAACTTCATGGATTTATGTCAATATGGATTTTGATTCCTTTATGGCTCAAAAGGATTTTGTTTTAGCAGTGACAGGCTTAGTATTTGCTGAAGACAAAGAAGAAATGTATAATTATCTAAGAAATATAATGATAAAAGAAGGTCCAAAATATGTAGATAAATGGAATGAAAGAATTTTAAGGAATATTTCTTCAAATTTTGTTAGAGAGATTTATTGGCTTTATAATAATAAGATTCCAGTGGAAGACATAAAAAAGATGTATACTTTGCAGATTTTTGCTCATTGGCTAATGGTTAGAGGTGGTTCTACTGGTAGAGTTGGTTTAAGAATACATTCAATAAAAGAGGCCGATGTGATGAGTAGAATAGAAAAAGCATACAATTATATGTTATCAAATTATGATAAATTATGGGAAAAAGTGGAAAACGAACAAAAATTACTAAACCAACTGGAAAATAGAAGAAGCATTGTTTTTTAGAAACTTTTGTAAAGAAAATATTAAAACCATAACTGCAATAACTTTTATCTATGCAAGAATTAGACCTTAGAGGAAAAGAATGTGAAGAATTTATAGTAGAATTGTCGAAATATTTGATAAATCTAAAGCCTGGAGATTCTATTAAAGTTATAACTGATCAAGATAGAATATTATGTACGCATCAACTTTTGAAAAATGCGCCCAGATACTTATTTAAGGGAGATGTAGTAGGAGATCATGCAGAAATTATAATAAGAAGATTAAGATAAAGGGAAATAATTTATTTTGAAATGCATACTTCATCTTTTACTATCTTTGTTTTTATCCCATTTCTAGACGAGAAATATTCTGCAACGTATTTTGATAAGCTAGAATTTATTCCTAAATCTTCAACTTTTATACATCCTTCTTCATACATTTTATTGCTTATTATTTCTTCATTATCTTTTAGAATAGTAAAAAGTGCGATTAATGAATTTTCATTTTCTATTATATCTTCTGTCTCAACTAAACTTGGAATATTTGACATTACATAAGATAGTTTATCGTAAAGAGGTTTACTTTGATCATCAAGGATCTTTTTTGTTTCTCTTATATTACTTAATGAATTTTCTATACTTTTGATTTTAGAGATATTTGATAATGAATTTAATTTATCTATACAAAACGTTATGTAACTAGAAATTAATTTGACAAGTTTTTCACTAATTTTCTCTATTTGAGGTATATCAGATATTAATATTTGCCTACTATATAAATCATTAATTTGTCTAGATATTTCTAACTTTTCTTTTGTAAATTCCTTCATATTTAGGTTAGATATTATTTCTCTCTCAATCTCGATTAATTTACTTGTAGAGATAATTACGTTATTTTTTTGTAGTTCATCAATTGCTTTGGGTAAAACAGAGTAGTCAGTAATATAATATTTATTTAGTTTATTTCCATTTATTTTTTCTATTGATTCTATTATAGTATTTATATTATTTAAAGCAAGATTTACATTTTTATTGATATCTAATAAAATTTTTTGTATGTAGTCAATGTAGCTTTCATTAAGTTTTACCTTATCTTTTGGAATCTGCATTTCCTCTATTTTTATTCCAGATTTTTTCAATTCAGTAACTATATTATTATAATCAATTATAAGGCTAAATAGTAAGTCATTAATTTTATTTTCAATTTCAGTTTTTTCCTCTTTAAATTGGGGATATATATTTTGAATGCAATTAATATTTTTGCAATTATCTAACTGTTTTCCTAGTTCAATAATTGTGTTTTCGTCTTGCGTTATAGCGCTTCCAAATTTTTCCTCTAGTTCTGCATAACTTTTTATTCTTCCTAGTGTTAGAAGTGTTTCGTCAATCTCTTTTTTAATAAGATCTATTTGATCTTGTATTTTTTCATGTTTAGCTTTGCTTTCTTTAATACTATAAAATAATATACTTGAACCAGCTACTGCTATTGAGATAATCATAGTTTCCATAGTTATACGTGTAAAGACAAAGTTGAATGAATCATAGTAGAAAATGTAAAATCCAAGTATTGCTGGTATTACGCCTAGAACACTAAATATCTTATTAATTCCAAATATATATGCGCCAATTAATATCCCAGCTATGCTTATTATTATTATTTCTATTTCTGATATCGAAAAGACTAGATTTGTTTTTAAGAAATTAATTAAAAGATAAAATATGGGTAAGGCAGATAGAACATTAACAAGTGGTGATCTTTTCTCTGAAATACCAGATAAAATTAATACAGAAGTAAGTGGAATTCCTAGTACACTTTCAGCAGATATAAATGCTTGTAAAGATTGATATTTAATTTCTAATATTATAGGGATTATAAGTGCTAATAAAATTATAATAAATCCATTAAGTATTCCTAAGGGCGTTACTCCATCATAAAGTGTATATAATTCACTTATAGCAAAAAGAAGTGTAACTATTGGTGCCATTATTTCCGGGAGTACTATAGATACTATCGCTACTATTGGTATTATTATATCAATATATGTATTATAACCTAGTTTATTTAGTAAAATAAAAATAAGTAATGAATTTAAAACGGTAATTAATAATCTTTCTATATAATTGTTATATCTTCCTACTAGCTTGTCAATTATACTTATTCTTGTCATTTCTAGTATAAGTTATACACAAATCAACATTTAAACTTATATTTTTTTAGAATACTATTGTTTAAACTACTGTATAATTTTTCTCAAAAATTATAATAGGAGATTATATAGTTATAGTATTAGTTTATAACTGAATTATTTTTTAACTAAGAAAAACTTTATATTCTATTCTTATTTTAATAAATCTCTAAAACTAAAAATATAAAGTAATAGATTATGATAAGGCACGCATTTATTATTTTAACTTAAAAGGTTTAGCAAAGATAAAGTAAGGAATTTCTTCTAAAGACTTGTTAGAAAGAAATAAAAATAACTACTAATTAGATATTAGTATGAGTTCCGCAAGTTACTTAAAAAAATACGAATTACCACCACTACCATATAATTTAGATGCATTAGAACCATACATAAGTAAAGACATAATAGATCTACACTATAATGGACATCATAAAGGATATGTAAATGGTGCGAATTCATTTGTTGATAGAGTAAATAAGATATTGAAAGGAGATATAGGTGCAGGACAATATGATATTCAAGGATTACTAAGAGGCCTAGTATTCAACATAAATGGGCATAAGCTACATGCATTATATTGGGAAAATATGGCGCCATCAGGAAAGGGTGGTGGAAAGCCAGGCGGAGCATTAGGTGATTTAATAGAAAAACAATATGGAAGTTTTGAGAAATTCAAACAAATGTTCACAGAAGCTGCAAACTCTCTACCGGGTACTGGATGGACTGTATTATATTATGAAGTGGAAAACGGAAACTTAGAGATTATGACATTTGAGAATCACTTCCAGAATCATATTGCCGAATTACCAATACTATTGATATTAGATGAGTTCGAACATGCATACTACTTACAATACAAGAATAAGAGAGCCGATTATGTAAATAACTGGTGGAATGTAGTAAACTGGGATTATGCAGATAAAAAGCTACAGAAATTTATGAAGTAACTTTTTTTATATGAATCAGTTTAATTATTTATGGTTTCTGCAATAATCCTAGCAGGTGGATATGCAACTAGATTAAGACCTTTGAGTTTAACTAAACCTAAAACTCTTTTTCCTGTTCTAGGAAAACCAATATTGAGTTATATTTTAGACAATTTAGAAGAATCAGGAATAGATGATATATACATTTCATTAAGAGTAATGGCTGATAAAGTAACTAATTATCTTGACACAATAAAGAAGAAAATTACTCCTATAATTGAGAAAGATCCATTAGGGGATGCGGGAGCATTAAAATATGTTTCTCAAAAAGTAAAGCTGGATGATATAGTTTTAGTTATATATGGAGATATCTATAGTGAGGTTAATTACAAAGAACTTATTGATTTTCACTTAAAGCATGACTGCAAAGCTACTATGGTTGCTACCGAGGTTGAAGATCCTCGAAGATATGGTGTTTTACTGACAGAAGATGAAAAGATTACAGAGATAATAGAAAAACCAAAAAATCCTATTTCGAATTTAATAAATGCAGGTGTGTACGTATTTAATAAGGATATATTAGATTTGATTCATGGGGAGTCAATAAGTAAAAGTTTCATACCTAAGATTTTAGAAAAAGGATGTATTTCAGTATATAAATATTCTGGAGTATGGGCCGATATTGGAACTCCTAAAGATTACATGAAACTTAATTTTGAATTACTTTCAAAAAGGTATCCCAAAGGTCTTATATCATCAAGTGCTAAAGTAAGCGAAAAATCTACTCTAATACCACCTTATTTAATATCTGAAAATTCAGTTATCAAAGAGGGGTCTTATATAGATTCTAATACTATTTTAGGAGTTAATGTTTCTGTTCAAGAGAATACATATATAGGTGAATCATTAATTATGGATAATGCTAGCATAGGTGCTAATAGTCATCTAAGTAATGTAATAGTAGCAGATAAATGTAAAATAGGTAAGTGGAATTACATAGCTGACGGTTCTATATTGGGTGAAGAAGTAATTACACATAAGGGAATTCTCTTAAACAGGAATACTATTATTTTACCAAATAAAGAAGTAACAGAATCTATATATAAGGAGAACAAGATAATCTTATGATATTAAACGAAATATTGGATGAACTTTCTTTTGAATTAAAGAGAAGGAAAATAATCAATTTATGTGTAGGTATTTCTTATACTGGTGTAATTCTTGATGATCAATCGATGGGTATTTCGCATACTATTACAAATGGTAATGTTGACTATGCAGGGGAAATAATAGGAAGAAATGCATATGAAATTGCATCTAATTTAGAAAATGAGTTAAACAGAAGCATTTCAGTGTCTATTCTAAATGCTATAACAACTGGAAAACTTATTGAGGGAGATCTGATTTCTCAATATTCTGGAAATAAAGTGTGCGTTTTTGGCTATTCTCCATACGCTTCTGGAGATTTCAATCAAAAAATACTTTATGATTTTTCTCCATCGCCTTCTCAAGAAGCTAGACCTTTTTCTCAATTTACTACAGAAAGCTGTGACCTAGGTGTAATATTTGGATCTGCATTAATTATCGATAATGCTATAGATAAAATTGTAAAAAATATCAAAGCAGATCATTTAATCTTGTCTGGAATATCCACAATAGAAGCACCTATAACACTTAAAAAATATGGCTTTGAGGCTATAGAGAAAATTATACCATCTGATTCGTATAAGGCATTTAGAACAATATGTGAAGGTGGTACAAGTAAAGAATTATCTAAGTATGTTAAAAAAGCTTATTTAAAAATCTAAAAATTTTATTTCATCTATATTCTCAAAGCATTTTTCATCTTTGTAGTATTTACAGTTAACTTTTGGAGAATATTCTAATCTAAGATCATCGTATGGAGGCTTAGAATTAGTTTTGATTAAATCTTCAGATTTGATCATTGCTATTGCTATTCTAGCTAAAACTTTTGGATCATTTGAACCAGCATACGCACAAGCTATTGCTTTTTTATAGTTATCTAATGCCTCTTTATTTTCAGTTATTCCATAATATCTAGAAAAGAATATTGCAACTTCTGAGTTAGCTAAAGGTTCTAAGAAAGTAATCTTAGTTATTTCATCTCTCACTGGAGAATCTCTAAATCCTTTCTCATGAGAAAGGTTTTTAATAATATATTCATAGATTTTATTCACTATAGAAATATATTTATCATTAGATGTTTTTTCATATTCTGAAATTAGAGCGTTTCCTGCAGAAGCTTCATCTATTAATAGCCCTTTATTATCCTTTTTTATACTTCGATACACTTCTCCATTTTCGTTTATTAATTCAAGCAAATTGTCAATTTTAGATAATCCATACTCCACGTCAAAAGCTATTATATTAGTATAGTTTTGTGATGTTGGATTTTGCATTTTTCCAGAAATCAAATATTCAGCCTCTCCATTCAAGAATTTTATTAGTTTTTCGGCTTTTTTATATTCTGGCTTTAATTTACTTATAAATTTGTAAAGCTCTATCATTCTATAATCTGCTTGATATCCATCTAGAATTTGAGAAATTACATTATATACTAATTCTGATTTATCTGGAGTTGAAGGATCAGGAATAAGCTCTGGGAGATCTTGTCCTTCATATCCTTTATAATATGCTTCAGTTATTTGTCTTAGCTTATCTTCAATGAATTTTATATCGAAAGCCTCTATTATTCCAAGAATTTTTAGCTTTGGAGAAATTATAGTTAATGTAGGAATATATCCTCTAGTGATTCTATTTAAATATTCTATATGTTCTATCCCATCAACTTTATATAAATAATATCGTCGTGAAATAGGCAGTTTTTGTATTTTTTCAAATAAATCGTCACATCCATTACAATATTCAGTTGTTACGAATATACCTACTAGTTTATCATAGAACTTCGCATCTGAAAGTAATTTCTCAGAGATCATCAATACCGTAATATTTATTTAGTATATAATTCTATTCTTTGCACATGAGCAGAGCTGCAACAAAATGGTCTTGCGATATATGTAAAAACACAATTTATTGGGACGAATTATTTACATTTACTACTAAGAAAACAGTAGTTCACTACACATGTTTTAGAGAAAAGGCATTAAAATCAGCTAAAGTAGACGAGAATCAATTAAAAGCAGTTTTAGATTCATTAGAAGATGAGTTAAAAATGATAACAGTTTACAAACAGAGGTTAAATGCAATTACTAATGAAGAGATTAAAAAAATTATGGATCAAGCAGAGAAGGATGCCGAGAAAAACTCAGCAATGCTCACAAGAGCAGTTGAAAAAATATCAGGAGTTCTTGAATAAATATATTCTTTTTTAATTTTAATTTCTATCATGATAAATACATAAGAATATTATGCCATACATTTTAATATTTCTTTAGACGAAAAGAAGGTAAAATAAATGATGAATGTTTCTCTAGTTTCATTTACAAAAGATGGAGAAAAAGTAGTAGCTATTGCTTCTAAGATGAGCAGGAGCAGAAAAGGATGGAAGCATCATGAAGAAACAATGACAGAAGAAGAAATAGAAACATGGATAAAAGACGCGATAATTCATGGATATTGGTCTCCTCTTGAGCATTCTTCATACACTTTTTCTATCGAAGGTATTTCTAGAGTAGCTTCTCATCAGCTTGTAAGACACAGAATAGCATCTTACACGCAGATGAGCCATAGATTTGCAAAACCAGTTGACGAGTATTATCAGCCTGTTATTCCTCCTTCAATTCAAAAGAGGGATAAAGAAGAATTAGAGAAAGCTTACAAAGATGCATATGATAGTTATTTTAAGCTATTAGAGAAAGGGATCCCAGAGGAAGATTCAAGATACGTTTTGCCTAACGGAGTAAATACCAACATAGTTGTAACTATGAACGCTAGAGAGCTTTACAACTTTTTTGGACTTCGCTTATGTTCCAGAGCTCAATGGGAAATTCGTGCCATAGCATGGAAAATGTTAGAAGAAGTTAGAAAGGTTCATCCGCATCTCTTCAAATACGTTGGACCAAATTGTATCATACATGAGAATTTTATTAGAAATGAACCAATCTCGCTAGAAGAACTTAGTGAAAAATCTGAATTCATATCACAGCGTTGTATAGAAGGAGTTCCAAGGGATGGAATATACAAATGCATACAAAATTCCAAAAGTATATTAGAAAGCATAAAGTAAGTACGTTTTTTATATTGTATATTATTGTATAAGCATTATAAGTAAGTTGAACTTCTATTAAGAAAAATATTTAACCCTAACTATGCTTTTAGTTTATGTAATGTCATTAGTACAGCCTTTAGTGGCAATTGGTTTACCAGCAATATTAGTTTTAATTGTAGGTTATGGTGGATACAAACTACTATCATTAATAGTTCCTCATGATCCTACGCCTCTAAAGGTAAGTAGATTTGAAGCTGGTAATATTCCTTCTGGGGAAGGAAGACTATGGTTTCCTCTTCAGTACTATGGATATCTATTAATTTACGTAACTATAGAGCCTATTCTTGTTCTACTATTTACCATAGCATCAGCACCTATTCTTCATAATTTTATATTATTTAGAAATTTGGCATTTATTTTATTTTCATTTATTATTTTAGTTTATCCTGTAATTTATTACGCCATAAGTCAAATAAATGTACTACTAAACTGGGAGTTGAGAAGATGACCCAAAGATTAATAGATCAAATAATTTCCGAATTACAGAAGAATAAATTCGTAGCTAAGGCTGAAAGTGATAATAGAGGCTATGTAGAAGTAAATAGGGATCAAATAACTGATGTAGCAACTACTCTTAAAAATCTTGGTTTTGATCACGTTAAATCAGTTACTGGAATTGATTTTCCAGATCAACATAAAATTCAGATAATTTATCATATTTCATCTTATGAAAATCTAGAATTAGCTAAAATAATATTCGCAATAAGAACTTACGTTACTTACGAGGATCCAAAAATAAAGAGTTTAACTGGGATTTGGGACAGTGCCTGGACTGGAGAGAGAGAAACTTATGAGATGCTAGGAGTTGTATTTGATGGACACCCAGATCTTAAGAGATTATTCTTGCCTGAAGACTTCGAGGGAGTTTATCCATTAAGAAAAGATTTTAAAATAAAATTGGAGGGGTTATTTGTTGACAAGTCCTGAACAATATGGTATGGAAGTAGACGTAGTCCCCATAGAAGGAGGAGAATTAAACGTTGGCCCTCAGCATCCAGGATCTGGACACATGAGAATTTTGGTAAAATTGAATGGAGACATAGTAGAATCATGCGATTTAGATGTAGGATATGTACATAGAGCTGTTGAGAAACTAGGAGAAAATAGGAATTATATGCATTTAATTCCCTTAGTTGAAAGACCAGCAATATTAGATTCTATACATATGAATATGGGTTATGTAATGGCTGTCGAAAAAATAATAAATGTTGACGTTCCCGAAAGAGCACTATATTTAAGGAGCTTTGCTGCTGAAATAAATAGAATAGCTAGCCATCTATATGGTTTAGGTATTCTAGGTATATTTATAGGGCATTCTACTGCTTTTATGTGGGGGTTTGGAGATAGAGAAGTATGGGTTCAAATTCTTGAAGCTTTAACTGGAGCTAGAGTAACGAATTCTTATATTATACCTGGAGGAGTTAGACGAGACCTTACTCCAACTATAATAGAAATGACGCAAAAAGCTATAACTTATACTAGGAAAAAAATAGAGGATTGGAGAAAAATATTCGTAAAGAATCCAACTATTATAGATAGATTACAGAATGTTGGAGTTATGAATAAAGAACAAGCAATTTCTTGGGGAGCAGTAGGTCCAAATTTAAGAGCATCTGGTGTGTATTATGACGTTAGAAAAGTAGAGCCATATGCTGCATATTCCAGGTTAGACTTTGATATTCCAGTCTATAAAGAAGGAGACGGATATGCTAGGACACTAGTTAGATTCGAAGAAATGGAACAAAGCATGAGAATTCTAGAGCAAATTATAAAAGATATTCCTGCTGGTCCAATTCTTTCAGAAAGATTCCTAAGACAAATTCCTCCTATAAGAATGAAAAAATGGGTCCAAGGACAAGGAAGAATAGTTTTGCCAGGATATTATGCATCATTCAGACCACCTAGAGGTGAGGCAGTAACTAGAGTAGAGGCAGGAAGAGGAGAACTCTTATATTATGTAGTTAGTGATGGGTCACCTAAACCTTATAGATTGAGAATGATTACTCCATCTTACAGACTAATTAATGTATTCAAGAATTTATGTAAAGGAGCTAGATATGCGGATGTAGTATCTATATATGGTAGTTTAGATTATTTTCCACCAGAGGCGGATAGATGATGGATATTCTATGGTTATTAAGATTTTATTTCTTCTATCCCTCATTTTTTGTAGTAATTATATTTCCAGGATTAATATTTACTGGAATTTTATTACTAACTACTATATGGTTTGAAAGAAAAGCTGCAGCAAAAGTTCAGATGAGAATAGGTCCTTATTATGCGTCTAAAAAGTTAGGAGGCTATCTACAACTAGTTGCTGATGCTCTGAAATTTGTATTTTCTGAAATTATAATACCTAATGATGTAAATCCTACTTTATTTGTTCTAGCTCCTATACTATTACTTATGGTATCAATATTACCTCTGACTGTAATTCCATTTTCTATTATTCCAAAATCTGGCTCTATATTTTCATTATATTTCCATGATTTCTTTGATCCTAGTATTAATGAAGGAGTTTTGGCTGGATTTTTTGTGCAATATAACTTAGTTTTAGTTCTAGCAATGGAAGCTATATATCCTATATTTGTAGTATTCTTAGCGTGGGTTACGAATAATAGGTTTGCAATAGTAGGTGCGGTTAGAGAAACTTATTTGTCAGTTAGCTATGATACTCTTATTTTAATAGCCACTTTATCTTTAGCTGTAGAATATCATACATTAGATATTGCCAAAATAGTTGAAAGTGGTATACCTGGCATAATAGCTGATCCTTTTGCAGCATTTGTATTTTTCGTTGGAATGCTAATAGGTAGTTCTAGATTCCCATTCGATATTGTTGAAGCTGAAACAGAAGTAGTTATAGGTCCATATACCGAATATAGTGGATTTTTATTTGTTTTAAACATGGCTGGTTCATATGTAGGTACTTTCATTTATTCTTTGATCTTTGCTGACATATTTTTAGGTGGTTGGCTTCCATTCGCTGGATTTCCAGGAGCTGTTCTTACTGCAGTAAAAGCTGTAATTATTGTATTCTTTTCTGTATTTTTAAGAAGTGTGTATGGTAGATATAGGATTGATCAAGCTTTAAGGGGTAGTTGGAAATACTTATTTCCACTAGCCCTAATTTCATTAGTTGTAGGAATGGTGGTGGGTTACTTATGGATATAAAAGAATATAAAAAAGAAAATCCGTTTAGACTATTCGCAGATCATTTAGAAGCTATAACTACCGGATTAAAGTATATGGTTAAGCCAAAGACTATAACATTAAAATATCCAGAAGAGTCTTTAACTCTTCCGCAAGGCTATAGGGGCTTAATAAGATTGTATAAAGACGTTTGCATAGGATGTACTCTATGTGCTATGATATGCCCTGCTGATGCAATGAAAATGATGACAGAAGGGGGTAAGAAGCTTCCTACAATAAATTATGGTAGATGTGTGTTCTGTGGTTTCTGTGTAGATATTTGTCCAGTTGATGCATTAAAGGAAACTGGCGTTCATGATGTAGCGTTCTCAAATAGAAGAGATTTAGTATTTGATCCAGATAAATTCAATAAAAATTTTGATACAGTACCAGAAGATAAGGTAGTGAAAAAAGTAAGAACTGTAATAGACGAGAAAAAGGGAATAAAATATGAATCTGAGTCTTGACTTAATACTATTTTTAATTTTTTCTGTAATATCTATTTCATCAGCTATATTTATTGTATCTTCCAAGAATGTTTTTTATTCTGCAATAACTCTAGCGTTCTTAGGAATTAGTATAGCAGTTCTGATAACCTTAATTGCTCCAGCTAGTTATGGAATATACTCTGCTTTTCATTTATTATTATATGTAGGAGCTACTGTTGTATTTTTATCCGTATCCTTAGTAATGTTTAAAGGATTAAGTGTAAGGCAGATTAATATTCCTTGGGCATCTTTTGTTGCAATAATTGCCACTGGTGCAATATTTACAGTTGTTGTACTTTCTTTGACTACAATACAAGTTTCTGTGCCTAAGCCTTTAGATTTGCAACAATTAGCTGAAACTATATTATCCGAATACTGGTTTCCAGCAATAGTCTTGGTTATAGGTCTATTGACTACGTTAATAGAAGCAATTACTCTATCTAGGAGGGATTAAGATGATATTAGGAGAGTTTGGTATATCTTTATCAATTATTTTAATAGGAATAGGAATATACGGATTATTAAATAGCAGGAATATAATAAGAATATTATTGTCATCGGAGATTATTTTGAATTCAGCTATTTTATTTGTTTTTTCATTATCTGATCTCTTAGGTCTTGTGTATCAGCCTGTTATTTTTTCGATATTTGCTATTGGAATGGCTTTAATAGAAGTAGTTGTAGCTTTTGCTTCAATTATCTTATATTATAGAAATAATGGTTCTCTAGAGGTGAAATAAAAGTATGTTATCTTTATTAATTTTAATTATATCTTTCTTAATTGCTTCTGTTGTTTTTTTCCAAAAAAATAAGAATATAGCTTTTTCATTATCTATAATAGCTATAGCTATAAATGGATATTTCCTATTGAGGAGAGGATTATTCTATACTTTTTATGTTGGTACTGATGTAGGAAGCTTCGGATTCACTGTAAATGATTTAAATTACGCTTTCCTAATTATAATTCTTGCTGTAACTATAGTTACAACAGTATACTCTCTAAGGTATATGGAAGAAAAATTTAGAGAAAGTGGAAATAGTAATTGGGGATTATATTTTGCTCTTTATACTATGTTCTCATTAGCTATGATATATGCTGTTTTATCTACAAACTTGCTAGAAATTTACGTGTTTTTAGAAGTTTCTTTAGTTACATCTTTTCTACTTATACTACTTTATGGATATGGAGATAGGAGGAGAATAAGCTTATTATATTTTATTTGGACTCATGTAGGCACAGTACTATTGCTATCTTCGATTATTTTAATTGGTCTAGAAACAAAAACTATGGATGTTTATGTCTCGTATGGAATAACCCGTGAGATTTCATCTATTATACCTTTCTCTATTCTCATTTTCGTTTTAGGAATAATTGGGATGATGGTAAAAGGTGCGCAAGCCGGATTCAATATATGGTTACCATATGCTCATGGAGAAGCACCAACACCAATTTCAGTTTTATTAAGTCCTAATCTAGTAGGATTAGGAATTTACGTTATAATTCTCTACTACTATCTTTTCCCTAGTTTTTCATACATTTCTGGGATATTTATAGGATGGGCAATAATAACGATGTTATATGGAGGAATTAATGCATTTGCACAAAAAGACTTCAAGAGATTCTTAGCATATTCTACAGTTTCTCAAATGGGTTATATGCTACTTGCAGCTTCTATAGGTTATATTCTAGGACTAGGAGATAATGTAAATACTTTATCAATTGGTGTATTAGCTTCAGTATTGATATACGCTTCTCACGGATTAGGTAAAGGTTTACTTTTCATGAGTGCAGGAGCTTCAATAACAGAACTACACGAAAGAAACATTGATAATCTTGGTGGACTTTATTTATCATCTCCATTGCATTCTACTTTATCATTCTTTGGTTTGCTAAATATCTTGGGATTACCTCCTACTATAGGGTTTATTAGTGAAGTACTATTGGTATTCTCATTAGGCGATTTACTCAAATTTACTGCGATTACATATTTTGTTTTAGCACTATTGGGTGTGACAATTGGTATTGGGTTATCTAGTGGATATATGGGTTATTTATTTAAGAAAGTATATGGTGGTAAGAAGGAGAATAAGAATATTGATAATGTAATAGAATATACTCTTCCAATGGCTATCTTAAGTGTAGTTAGTGTCATCTTTTTCTTCTATCCAAATATATTATCTATATCAGTTAATAATTTCATAACTATAATAAATCCATCATTTAATGTATATTATCTCTTCCTTATAGTTATTTTACCTGCGATAGGGTCTTTAATTGCTTTAATATCAACTAAATCCTTAAATCAAGATGTAAGAGGTTCAATAGTAGTAGCATTAATAGGTATTTCAATGATATTATCAATATACAATCTAATTAATACGTTAACAGTATCTCATCCTAATTTCTTTGTACCATCATATGAGGGAACAGTATTTACTTATTTCACCTTTAGTTCTTCAGTTCTTCAAGCTATATTAGCAGTATTTGTTTCTAGTTTGTCTTTCTTCATTGCATTGTATAGTATTGGATATATGAAAGAAGATAAAGTGTTAAGAAGGTATTGGGGATTCTTTGGATTTTTCGTTACATCAATGTTAGCAGTAGTATTATCAGATAATATATTGTTGTTCTTAGCAGGATGGGAAGGAACTAGCCTAGCTTCGTATGGATTAATTAGTTATTGGTTAGATGATAACGAGAAAAACGTTGTAGGAGATTTCAAAAGATATGTTTTAGGTATAGAGTATCTATCTAAACCTACAACTAGCGGAATTAGAGCATTAATATTTACCAGAATTGCTGATGTAGCAATGATATCTATCTTAGGTTATTTACTTTACTTAACTACTACTTCTTACTTTAATGGAATATCTCTGATATATCCTATTATAGGAAGTTCAATGCCAAGTATGTTTACTGAATTATCTTCATTGTTAGTATTACCATTCTCAGCCTTAGTCCTTGTTTTTCTATATTTAGGAGGTCTATCTAAAAGTGCTCAATTTCCATTTACTCAATGGTTGGTCACTGCAATGACTGGTCCTACGCCAGTTAGTGCGTTAATACATGCGGCAACTATGGTTAATTTAGGTGCTATGTTTACATTTCTAACATTTCCTTATTTAATTCAGACATACTCTTCTAATTTGATACCATTTTTGGAATTTTTAATAGGAATTTCTACTTTTACTGCCTTATATACTAGCATTAATGCATTAGTTTCAAATGAACAAAAAGTTATATTAGCTAATTCTACTGCAGATCAAATAAGTTTAATGATATTATCATCTTCATTAGGAGGAATTTTAGCGTTATTTTTACATAATTTTGCTTTTGTATACATAGGAATTGTTATAGGATTGATTCAAATGATTGCACATGGAATATATAAAGCAACTCTATTCATGAATGCTGGATCTATAATACATTATACTGAGAGTAGATATGTAGGAAGTTTTCCTAATCTGTACAAGAAGTTAAAGGCAATATTTGTACTTCAATTATTTGCAGCTTTAAATTTGGCAAATATACCAATATTCATAGGGTTCTGGGCACACTCTTTTATATCATATTTAACTTCATCATATAATTTTGATTTTGATTTGCTTTATGTTGGTTTGGAATTCTTAGGTGCAGTATATATAACTAGGTATATCGCGAGAGTATTTTTCTATGGTAAAGGTGAAAAAGAGGAAGAAGGGCATGTTTCACCTATTATGTTAGTTTCACCATCTATACTGATGATAGCCAGTATTGTATTAGCAGTATTTATATCAGATTTAGCAGTATTTTTCACAAATAATTTCTCTGTACCTAGTAGTATTTTTATGTATAACGGTATAGAGCTTATAGCATCTTTGGTAGGTATATTTATAGGATTCTTACTTTATACTACTGAATTTAATTTGAATGCAATAATTCCATTAATTAATTTCTTCTACTATGGATGGTATGTATATCCAATATTTGACCTATTAGGTAGATATGGTATGGTATTTAATAATATAATATTCAAGAAAGTAGAGTCTGAGACTATAGATAATTCGTTGAATCAAAGATTGCCTTCTGGAATAATAAAGTATGGCCAGAATATGTTCTCTAGAATACAAAGTGGCATATTGAGGGATTATATAGGTTATTTTGTTGGAGGTGTTGTATTATTGTTAGTTATTCTTATACTATTATTTGCAACTGGGTGATATAAAATGATATTAGATTATTTACCAATATTAGTTCCTTCTGTTCTTTTACTTTTTTCTTCTATATCAGTTTTATTTATAAAAAAATACTCTATAGCATTTTATTTAATGTTAACTATAAGTATAGTTTCATTAATAAGTCTAATATTAACTTGGATATTTGGATATATCAATTATGCGCTATTCTCTAAATCACTATATATTGATGATACTGGCTACCTATTTTCGATGATAGCAATAGTAGGTACTATTATAGTACTAATAGGTGGTAAAAGTCACATAGAAGGATGGCCTACAAGAAGTTCAATGTTATCTTTGATGTCTTTATCTACGCTAGGCATAATATATTTATCGTTTGCATATAATATTTTAATAATTTTAGGCGGTTGGGGAATAGCCTCAGCAGCTTCTTACGTAATAGCGATGCTTAAGAAAGATTATAATTCTGTAAATGCTGGCATGAAATATCTTATAATGGGGTTGATATCCTCATCTTTTATGATTTTAGGATTTGCATTCTATATTGTTTCTACTCAGACGTTATATTTGGATTATGGTACAATATATTATCCATATTTGTTTATAACAGGGATTGCGTTTTTATCAGTAGCATTTCTATTTAAAATTGGAGCTTTTCCATTCCAAGGATGGTTACCCGATGTGTATACTAACGCAGATAGAGAATCAGTAGCTTTTGTGTCTAGCGTAGGAAAACTTTTGGGTATAATTCCATTAATTAGATTATTTATTTTTGGAGATCCTTCACAATTAGTTACTACTCTAATGATAGTATTATTTTCAACTATCTCCATATTAAGCATGACTATAGGAAACATTATAGCATTTTCAAGAAAGGAATTATCGTCAATACTATCCTTTAGTAGCATTTCGCAAATGGGATTTATTCTCATAGGATTTGTAGCGTTAGAAGTTAATACAACAATTGCAGAAGCTGGATTAATAGTGCAGTCATTAGCTTATATTATAGCTCAGGCAGGATTATTTAATTTTGTAAATCATGTAGAAAAAACTTCAGGTACTTCAAGGTTTGAAGGATTAGAAGGTTTAGCTAAGAATGATAAGGGATTAGCTGCAGCATCATCAATTTTACTTTTAAGTTTGTTAGGTATTCCTCCAATAATAGGATTCTGGGGAAAATTATTCTTGTTTGAATCAGTTTATCAGTTTCCTTGGCTTATAATTATTGCAGTAGTAAATAGCGCAATATCAGCAGGATATTATATCCCTGTAATAAGGGAAATGTTCAAAGATGGAGAATTTTCATTTATACAGAGTGATGAAAGAGGTAGTGTTATATTGTCTGCGATTTTAAGTATAGCTGTTGGTATAATATCACCCTTAATTTTGGTGATAATATGATAAGAGTAGCGTTAGTAGGAATAGGAAATTCAGCTTCAGCATTAGTTCAAGCTTTAGAAGAGGTTAAAAGAGGAATAGAAATACCTGGAATATTAAATCTCTCTATAAAACCAGAAGATATAGAAATAGTTACAGCTATTGATGTAGATAAAAGAAAAGTTGGAAAGAAACTTTCAGAAGCTATATTTTCTAAACCTAATGTAGTTGAAAAATATACAGAAGTTAATTCTGATATTATAGTATTAAGAGGGCCTACTTTAGATGGCATAGACGATCATTTATCTAAAATAATTGAAGAATCAGATGAAAAGCCAATAGATGTTTACGATACATTAAGAGAAAATAATGTAGATGTAGTGCTTAATCTTCTTCCAGTAGGAGCTGAAAAAGCTAGTATATTTTATGCTAATGAGTCTCTTAGAGCAAACTCGTCTTTTATCAATGCAACTCCTACGAACGTTACTGAGGTTTTAGGTAGTAAATATCAAGATATGAATATACCGATATTTGGGGATGATTTAATTAGCCAAATAGGAGGTACAATCTTACACTCAGGCATTATAGAATTCTTACAAAAAAGAGGCGTAAAAGTAATAAGATCTTATCAAATTGACATAGCAGGTAATACTGAAACTTTTGCTACCTTAGAGGATTCCAAAAAAGATCTAAAAAAGAAAATTAAATCCTCGTATATTTCTCAAAGGACTAATGATTCAGAAATAGTAGCAGGTACTTCAGACTATGTAGAATTTCTTGGAGATAGAAGAGTTAGTTACATGGTCATTGAAGGAGAATATTCTTTAGGATCTAAAGTTAGAATAGACATCTCTATGAAGACTTTAGACTCAACCAATGCTGTACAACCATTAATAGATTTAATTAGATTAGCTAAAATAGCCAAAGATAAAGGAATAGGCGGACCAATACCACAAGTATGCGGGTATTATTTTAAGAATACAACTAAAAGATATAATAACTTAGATGAAGCAAAAGAAGAACTTATGAAATTCTTAGACATGATGAAGTAAAAGTGGATCAGAATGATGAAGAACCGTGTGAGAGCTGAGATTACTATTTAAGTTTTAAATAAGTATTTTATATATGTGAATGTTAAATATTTTAGATTTAGATTATTTTTAATTTATTTTGGTATTATATATTTAATTATACCTAAATAGAAAAATAGATAAAGTAGAGATATTTAATTAAACTTTCTAGAATTAAGGAAAATACAATACTGTATATACTTTCATTTATTACAAACTATTCAATCTTTTTACAATAAAGAACAACTAAATTATCTTCCAAACGAATAATTCCATCATTTTATTATTTTAATATAGTTGAAAATATCTTATAAGTCTTTCATATATAGTGTGAAATATAATTTTTGATAAAGACGGAATTCGTTTTAAAGTAGCTAATTATGGACTAAAATTGTTTCGCTTAGTGACGAAGTAAAGATATCACTATTTTTCGATAATATGGAATTATCAATGTTATATTTCAATTTAATGTATTTTTTGTTAACTTTTAACGCGTTAACAAAGCTTATAAATCGTTTTTTGTTAACCGTAAATTTAGGGCGAAAATGAAGGATAAAAAGAAGACTTATACGTTTGGTGATATCATCATACGTCAAGTTAGAAGTCGGTATTATGTCTATAAATTGGAAACGATAAACGGTGAGATAAAGGAACATTACGTCGGTCCCTTAATTGACATCGTTGAAACTTACGAAAAATTGAAATTGGGGGTCAAAGGGGGTGTTCCCCCTTTAGCGGGCCCGCCGGGATTTGAACCCGGGACCACAGGCTCCGAAGGCCTGCGCTCTATCCTGGCTGAGCTACGGGTCCAAACTATTTAGTATAATTATTACTAATAAAGGAAACCTTAATGTTTAAAGAGTATTTCGCATAAGTTATACTTATGGCTAAGCAAATTACTCTCTTTGATTTTTCATTGCCTTCTAATGAAAATACTAAGAATAATACTAAGCCTAAAGAAGAAGAGGTAGAATTATCTGATGTTAAAAAACCTAAGGAAATAGTATGGATGAAGGAAGCTAAAGAAGGGAGAACTTATTATTTGTTATCAGCGGATTATGATGGAAAAAAAGGAAAGGCTTTGTTAAAATTATATGATCCCGAAACTGGTGAGTCTGCTGTATATTATGATCAAACTGGTCACAAATCATATTTTCTTGTTGATCTTACTCCGGAACAAGTTAGGAAAATTCCTAAAATAATAAGGGATCCATCTTTTGATCATTTAGAAGTAGTTAGTAAGATTGACCCGTACACTGGTAAGCCTATTTCTTTGACTAAGATTGTAGTAAAAGATCCTTTAGCTGTGAGGAGAATGAGGGAACATGTACCTAAAGCTTATGAGGCTCATATTAAGTATTTTAATAATTATATCTATGATTTGCAATTAATTCCTGGAATGCCTTATAAGTTAAATCATGGTAAGCTTGAGCAAGTTAATCTTAATGTTGATATTGAGGAAGTTAAGAAAGCTTTTGCGGATTCTGACGAACTAACAAAAGAAATGGCTATTCAGTGGGCTCCACTATTTGAAGCTGATATTCCGGCTGTAAAGAGAGTTGCTATAGATATAGAAGTTTATACACCCGTGAAGGGAAGAGTTCCAGATCCATATAAAGCTGAGTTTCCAGTAATAAGTATATCTTTAGCAGGAAATGATGGTTTAAAAAAGGTTTTAGTGCTTAAAAGAGAAGATGTTTCTCAAGGTTCTGTTAATAATGATGGAATTTCTGTAGAATATTTTGAAACTGAAGGAAAGTTGCTTGAAAGATTTTTTGAAATTATCAAGAATTATCCTCTTATGCTTACGTTTAACGGTGATGATTTTGATATTCCATATATTTATTACAGGTCTTTAAAGCTAGGTTATTTCCCCGAAGAAATTCCATTTGAGATTGGAAGTAGGGAGACAAAGTTTTTGTGTGGATTTCATGTTGATTTGTACAGGTTTTTCTTTAATAAGGCAGTTAGAAATTATGCTTTTGGTGGAAAATATAGCGAATACAATTTAGATGCTGTAGCTTCTGCATTGTTGGGAATGTCAAAAGTAAAAGTAGATTCTATGATTAGTGATTTGGACATTTCTAAGTTGATTCAATATAATTTTAGAGATTCTGAAATTACATTAAGGTTAACTACATTTAATAATGATTTAACGTGGAAGTTAATTATTTTGTTCGCTAGAATTTCTAAGTTAGGAATTGAAGAGATGACTAGAACTGAGATATCGGCCTGGGTTAAGAATCTATATTACTGGGAGCATAGAAAGAGGAATTGGCTTATTCCTCTTAAAGAAGAAATTTTAGAGAGGTCTTCTAAATTAAGGACTGCTGCTACTATAAAAGGTAAAGGATATAAAGGTGCTGTTGTTATTGATCCTCCAGTAGGAGTATTCTTTAATGTTACTGTGCTAGATTTTGCTTCTCTGTATCCTTCTGTTATAAGAAATTGGAATTTAAGTTACGAGACAGTTGATGTAGGAAACTGTAAAAAAATTTATGAAATTAAGGATGAAACTGGAGAAAAATTGCATGAAGTCTGTATGGATAAACCTGGTATAACTGCAGTAATAACTGGATTATTAAGAGATTTTAGAGTAAAAATTTACAAGAAAAAATCTAAGCAAAAGGATATTGATGAAGATCGTAAGATGATGTATAATGTTGTTCAAAGCGGTATGAAAGTGTTCATTAATGCTACATATGGTGTGTTCGGGGCTGAGACTTTCCCATTATATGCTCCTGCTGTAGCTGAAAGTGTTACAGCTTTAGGGAGGTATGTTATTACTAATACTGTTAAAAGAGCTAGAGAATTAGGTATGAGAGTTTTATATGGTGATACTGATTCTTTATTTCTTTATCAACCTACTCAAGCTCAATTAAACGAAATTGTAAAATGGGTTAAAGACAATTTTAAGTTGGACTTAGAATTAGATAAGAGTTATAGATTTATTGCATTTTCAGGATTAAAGAAAAACTATTTTGGTGTCTTCACTGACTCTACTGTAGATATAAAAGGTATGCTAGCTAAGAAAAGAAATACTCCTGAGTTTCTAAAGGAAGCTTTCAAAGAAGTAAAAGATCTAATGATAAATATTAATTCTCCTTCAGATTTAGAAGAAGCTAAGAAAGAAATTGCAAACAAAGTAAAAGAAGTATATAATAAACTGAAAAACAAGGAATATAATTTAGACGATGTGGCATTCAAAGTGATGTTATCTAGGGATCTAGAATCTTACGAGAAAACTACTCCACAACATGTCAAGGCCGCAATGCAATTAAAGGCTTTAGGCATTCAAACTCTACCTAGAGATATAATACTTTTTGTAAAAGTAAAAAGTAAAGAAGGCGTTAAGCCAGTTCAATTAGCTAAAATAACAGAAATTGATGTAGACAAGTACTATGAAGCCGTAAAAAGTACTTTTGAGCAGTTATTGAAATCTTTAGGAATTAGTTGGGACGAAATTGCATCTACTATATCCATAGATTCATTTTTTAAATAAAATAATAATTTCAACTCTATATTCAAAAACTTATTTTTTATATAATAAAATGATAGGGAGATAGTAAAGTAATATAATTAGGATGAAATTTTTGTTTTTATTGAAGTATTTTCTATTCTTCTTCAGATTCTTCGTCTGATTCATCTGATGATGTTTCTTTTTTATTTTCTGACGTTACATCAGCAGCATAAGCGTTTATATCTTTTTTAATTTCATCATTGATATAATATGTTATAACATATACTTTTCTATCTTGGAAATCTTCTTCTTGCCAGATATTATCATAGCTAACAATATAAATTGGTATTTTAAGTATTGCAACTGATTTTTCTTTTGCGGCCAATAAATTTTTTACTTCTTCGTAAAAGCTAGGTTTTAATGGTAATGGAACTCTAGCTTCTTGAGAATCTTTCATAATTATGAAGTCTGAAGTTAGGTCATTCCACTCTTTTAATGCTTCTGTTGCAGTAGCTCTAACTACATCTCCTAAATTTCCATCTACTATTTTTTCAGAGGTTATTTTTCCACTTTCGCTTTTAAGAACAAGAATCTTCATTTATGCTCACCTATAATATAGAGATATACAATGTGATTCATATTTCCATCTTCGACTTTTATTACTTCTTTTGGTGTCCATCCTCTCATTTCGAATTCATGGGATACTACTCTAGTTCCTGGTTTAAGTTCTGCCTCTAATTTTGGTTTTAACATTTCATTAACGTTAGTTAGCAAAAACATTGTTATTACTGTAGCTTCTGAGAGATTTGCATCAAAAAAGTTTCCTTTTTCGACTGATACTTTTCCTTCTACTCCATTTTTCTTTATATTTTCCATTGTTTCTTTTAATCTATCATCATTTATGTCAATGCATATTGCTTTTTTTGCGTTAAAGTCTTTTGCTGCTGCAATAACTATTCTTCCGTCTCCACAGCCCAAATCATAAACTACATCTTCTGGTCCTGTTTTTGCTATTTCTAACATTTTTCTTACTACTTTTTCTGGTGTAGGCACGTATGGTACATGTGGTACGTAACTCACTTTTATCACTTCAAATAATGTTTTATGATACTAAGCTTTTAATTTTATTAAGAGCTTCTTTTTTACCTTGTTCAGGATCTGCTTTTAAATCTGAACCTAATGGCATTTGAGTAAGTATCGGATAAATTCTTCCATCTTCTAATTGTATAAATAGTTGAGGTAGCCATGACATACCAAATTCGTCTTTTTCGCCATATTCAGACAAAAAAGTATAATCTTCGTTTTTAATCTCTTTTTCTACTCCTAATTCCTTTGATATTTGTTCTGTGATATTTAAAAACGCTTTATTCATTGGATGGCTTTCTGAAGTAACAAGGATTACTTTTTTAGCTTTCATATTAATCTCATTTGAATCTTAGGGAACTAGTTAAAAACAGTAGTGGTGCATATGATTACCAGACTAAGGAAGGAGAGTAAGAAGATTTTAACGCCTATAGCTAATTCTTTAGTAAACCTAGGTTTAAATGCCAATAGTATAACTATTGGTGGTTTAATATTAGCTTTCATTTATTTTGGAGTTATGTTTATATTTAGAAATCCTATATATGGAATTATATTATTAATATTGTCTAGTTTTTCTGACGCTCTAGATGGTGAGGTTGCTAGGGTTTCAGGCAAGGCTGGAAGTAGAGGGGCGTTTTTAGATTCTTCTCTAGATAGAATTGAGGATATATTATTTCTATCAGTATTTAGTTTCTATTTTGAATCATATCTTGTGGGAATATTAATAGGGTTATCTTTAGTAATTCCTTACTTAAGAGCTAGAGCTGAGGCTTTAGGTATAAAAGCAGAAGGAAAAGGAATTATTGAAAGAGGAGAGAGGATAATATTTGTCTTAATTATACTTTTATTATTATTAATAAATGTGAATATAGCAGAATATGTATTTTATATTTTCATTATTTTATCTGCTGTAACTGTTATCCAAAGATTTTACTTAGTAATGTCTAACTTTCCAAAATAAAGTTCTAATGGATTTTTTACACCACAATTCGATACACATAAGTTCATTTTTTTCATTATGTCACAAGAATATACTATATATTTACTTTTCCTATTTCCACTAAGTTTATTTATTATATCTTCTGGGGTTGCTATTCCATTATTTTTTAGAAATGTTGAAATGGAATCAGTACTTGCTCCTATATCTATCATGTAGGTAGAGATTATTTTTAATTCTTCTATGCTTTTATTTTGTTTATGCATTATTGCCTCAATACAAGGTGGTGTGGTTTTTCTTTTTAAAAATATTAAGTCTTTTATGGACTCTGGTATTTCGCTTAATGATATAGGCCTTATTAAGTTAGTTATATATTCATAAATTTGTTCTCTAATTAGTAGTTTTAATGTATTTTTATTCAAGTAAACGTAGCCTTTATCCAGAATCTGCATAGATAGTGACATATATTGATTATCTTTAAAATTTTTAGTAGCTTTTAGATAATCTATGAAATGAATTCTATAACAAAGGCTTATTTTTCTTCCCTTCTGTATGTGATAACTTATTTCCTTTTTTTCTACATTTATTTTGAGAAAATTTAAGATAGTGTCGAATACGTCATCCGGTTCCTTAGAAATCTCTTCAGAAAATAATTTAGCCTCTTTCCTTACTACTTTTCCAATTATTTTTTTATCTCCTAAAATTGATAATATTATTAGTTCTGAGTAAAAAACTAAGTAAGGAAACGAATATGTTCTGAAATCTTGTATATCTTCGTCTTTCAAAATTTTATTTATTCTGTCTTTCGCATCTTTTAGTGGTGTACTATTTTCTGATAGCATGTCATAGATAGTTATATTTTTATCTATTATGTCACTTAATTTTTTCATAAATGGATATTTATTGTAGTCTATACTAGTCAATTTTTCCACTATATAACTTAGATATAAGACTTTTATGTGATTTGACCCACTCCACACCCTAAAGGGTGAGGATTCTGCTAGGGTCTAAAGCGTTACACCCCTTTACGGGTGCTACTCCGTTATGAAATACAAAGAAGGAAAATGGTTTCTTAATCTGCCTAGGTATCTCCTTTATTACTCTCTTCATAATGTTTAACGCTCCATTAAGATCTGAATGCAGTGTATGACCAAAACTACAGCTTATTACTCCTCTTGGTTTTCTCATAACTTCAACGTCATGGTACGCACAATATCTAGACGTATTATACTCAACTACTTTGTACACTTTGATGCCATATTCAATGAGTTTTTGTGAAAGAACTTCAAACAACTTTCTGTAGCTCCACATATTTACTGTAAACTTATTCCCCTTATCTTGAGCAATCTCATAAGGATAGCCAATATAGACTTCTGAAACACCAAGTTCATAAAGTGCTTTTGCTAAATGTGATGCTAGAGTTCTGTACAAGTGTAGCAAACGAGAGTATAACTTCTTAAATGACCTTCTCTTCTCTCTGTTTAATTCTTCATAAGCTTCAGCCTCACCAATATTCTTTATCTTATCTGCAAGTGATTGCACTTCAGCAATCTTCTTTTGAAAATAGAAGTAGTCCTCTTTTGCCCTAGTTCCGCGATATAATAACCAAGTGCCATCATCAACTACAACACTAGCTAACATGTTAATTCCGAGGTCAATTGATGCTTTCTTGTTACTTTTAGGTGTTGCTATGGTTATTTTATCTCTCTTTCCTTTTACAATGTATTTTGATGGTTTGCCAGTTCTTGCTAAATAAACGCCAACTTCTACTGGTATATTTGCGTACCAGGCGTTTTTCAGTTCGTCGTAAATTATCTCTAATCTTCCTTGTTTTCCACTCCATCTAAGTTTGCCAGCGAACTCAAGTTCCATGCTAAAATCTTTTAAAATGATTTTGTTTTCGTGTACTTCGTATCTGTCTTGTCTAATTACTAGTATCTCTTTTCTTTTTCCGTCACTCTTCCAATAGCCTGGTGGTGTTGCTTTTTCACCTTGTTTTATTAGTGAGAAGAAGGATGACCATGCTTCATTGTTTTTCTGAATAATAGTTTGTGCGTTAACTTTGAGAATGCTCTTGTATTTTTCGTAGTATTTCTTGTATGTTTCTTTGAAGTTTACTTTCTTTTCTTTAAAGTATTGTTGTCTTCTTTCGTAGTTTAGTTCGTTCCATAGTTTTGCTGAAGTGTTAGCTAGTTTGTGTAGTTTTCTGTTTTGAAAACCGTTTACTAAAAGCCTGATAACGTTTGTTTTTATGTTGGGTACTTCTACTGGTATTGCAGGAGTGAGTGTCGGCTCCTGCCCCTCATTCTTTCTAAGTTGACCAGCAGAGGTACCCATTAAGAAAAGAGGGGATTTTTGGTTTAAAAGTCTTTTTTACTCCGCCTTAAAAAGGCGAGGTTTGTCTTCTTGTTTATCATTTATGTTTAGATGAAAAGTCTCAAAAGATATTTGAGTTCACTACATTTTTAAATTGGCTTTAGATTATACTCACTTATGAAAATATTTGTAGCGTCCGCATGGCCTTATGTAGAAACGGTTCCACATTTAGGTAATTTAGTAGGTTCTGTTTTATCGGCAGATGTATTTGCTAGATATGCTAGATTAAAATATGGTAAAGAAAATGTACTTTTTGTAAGCGGTAGTGATGAACATGGAACACCTATTGAAATAGAAGCTATAAAAAGAAAAATAAATCCTAGGGAGTTGACGGATCAAGCTCACGAATATGTTAAAAAGTTATTCCTTGAAGTATGGAATATAAGTTATGATAATTATACAAGGACAGAATCTGATGTTCATAAGGAGTTCGTGAAAGATTTCTTGCTGGGAATACAGAAATATATTCATACTGAAGAGGAGGAAATGCCGTATTGTGAAAATGATAAAATATTTTTGCCTGATAGATTTATAAAAGGTACATGTCCATACTGTGGCTATGAGGATGCTAGGGGAGACCAATGCGATAAGTGTGGAAGATTATTATCTCCATCTCTTTTAATTAATCCTAGATGTGCTATATGTGGAAGTAAGCCAGTTATAAAGAAAACAAAACATTGGTTTTTTGACTTAAATTTATTCTCTGATAAATTGAAGGAATGGTTACAGAATTCTAAAGATATGCCAGATAATGTGAAGTCAGTAGCGTTAAGTTGGATTGGAGAAGGTCTAAAACCTAGAAGCCTTACTAGAGATACTTCTTGGGGAATTCCTGCTCCTTTTGAAGGTGCTGAAGGTAAAACAATTTATGTTTGGTTTGAAGCATTATTAGGCTATATTTCTGCAAGTATAGAATACTTCGAGAAATATAAAAAATTACCAGAAAACTGGAAAGAATTCTGGTTTGGAGATGAAGTAAAGAGTTATTATTTTATAGGAAAAGATAATATTCCGTTCCATGCAGTAATATTTCCAGCAATGCTTATTGCTTCAGAAGAGGGCTATCATTTACCTAATATTATATCATCTACTGAATATCTAATGTATGAAGGACAAAAATTTAGCAAAAGCAGGAGGATAGGTGTATGGATAGACGAAGCACAAGAAATAATGGATATAGATTACTGGAGATATGTTCTGATAAGATTAAGGCCAGAAGAGAAAGATACTAACTTCTTATGGAGAGAAGCTCTAAGAATAGTAAATACAGAACTTAATGATGACATAGGAAATTATATAAATAGAATTTTGAATATGATTAATAGATATTTCAACGGTCAAGTTCCTCAATTTTATGAAAATTTAGAGGACGAATACGATAAAAAATTAATAAATATAATAAAGGAAACGCCAGATAAAGTATCTCAGTTATTTGATAAGGGAAAATTAAAAGCAGGTAGCGATGAGATTTTGAAGATACCTAGAGAAGGTAACTCTTATCTAAACATAAAAGCACCATGGGATCAAATAAAGAAAGATAAACAGATTGTAGAGAATACGTTGTATATAGGTATAAATTCCATAAGAAGTTTAGCTATATTATTATATCCATTAATTCCTAAATCTGCTAATGAAATATATTCTCAAATAGGATTAAATAATTTAGAGAATGAAACATGGGATTCTGCTAAAGATTTTACAATAAAGCCTGGGCACAAAATAGGTTCAGTTTCCCCGATATTTAAGAAAATAAAAGAAGATATGGACGTTGATAAAAAATTAAATGATATAAGAAGGAGTTTGGAAAAAATTAGGCCTCCTCTGCTAAGATAGGCTTTTCCATTGCTTTCTGAATATTTTTCTCTTCTTCTTTTTCCTCTATTTCGACGTAACTTGTTACTGGCTCAAATTTTCTTCCTCCTCCTTCATAGAATTTGCTAAACATTTCGTAGAAGTGCAATCTCATATCCTGAATGAATACTATTAATCCTTCTAATGCAATTGCTAGCAAGTTTCCTAGCGCTATTATTATACCAGCTATAATTACTCCAGCGGCGTATGGAATTCCTTTACTATAAAGTACTAGAAGCCCCATGTAAGAGAAAGCATACAATAAATAATAGTGGGCTAATGCAAATACTAAAATTCTTATGAAAGATATTGTATTAGAAAGTAATAGAATTCCAGCTTCAAATCCTCCTTCTATAAATCCCATACCAATTGCTGCTCCTATTCCTACATCTCCATGTCTTTTTAATAATATAATTTTACTTATCCAATTATATATTAATCCTAATTCTACCCATAGCACTAAAATATAAGCTAAAGCTAATGTAGGCGTAGACAAATTGGGAGGAATAGTAAATATGTTAGTTAGTATTCCTCCTAGTAAATTCTCTACTTCTCCAAAATAATTGCTTATATTTATAACACCGTATCCAAATATGATTAAAGGTACAGTATATAAGATTAATAAAGGTAATTTTTCATATAGTAAGAATTCTGTATCTTTCTTCTTTATTGCATTAATAATTCCTAATAAAGAGCTTACGAATAAAGCTATGGCTCCTAATAAGATAGAGAGAATCATTGCATCCTCTATTTCAGTAGATAATATAGAGTAATGTCCAAATGGTATGATATATTTTAATGCATTGCTTACACTAACTGGTACTGGCCAAACATTATATAATGGACCTACTGGATATGAATCGTTATTAAAAACTTCTCTAGGTCCTCCAACTAGTACCGGACCAAAGAATTCTCTAGCTAATAGCCCAGTTACCATTGCTACTATGCTAGAATATATTAGTACTAAGCTAAGATTTTTTGTATTCTCGCTTCCTTTCTTTACTCCATATTTATAGAACCATATAGCAAAAATGAAGACTACTAATGCGTTTCCGAAATCAGGAAACATCAAACCGAATAGTAAAGGGAAAGTGAATATTAGAAATACTATTGGAGAAATCTCCCAATATGATGGCGTACCGTATAATTCCACTACAGATTCTACTGCTTTTAATCTCTTTGGTAATGATATTAGAGTTGGAGGTTGTTCTTTTTCTCCATACCTCCTAGGTAATGTAGAAATTACTGTAGCATACTTTTCTAGCATTGACTTAAGCTTATTAACTTGTTTTTCTGGCACATAACCTTGTATTTGTACATAAAAATTAGAGAACCTAGCCCTACTTAGTATTGTTAATCCATCTCTTATGGTTAGTAGTCTACCGTAGATTTCTTTTAATTCGTTTTCATTCTTTTTTAAGTCTGATCTTAAGCCTCCTCTAGCTTCTTCAAGTGCTTTCTGTAAATTTTGTAGTTTTTGAGTAAGATCTTTATAAACATCAAAAGGAGATTTTCCTTCAGCTGTCTCGAAAATTCTTGCTCCTATTTCTCTTTCTATATCTTCTTTTTTGATTTGATTTTTCAAAGCTATTATAATTACTGCATATTTATTTTCATTAACTTTCTGATACGAAATAAAGGCATTTAATCTTTTTATTTTTTCTATTTGTGAAGAGTTGGCAGTAATTAAATAGACATCAAATAATTTTAGATTATATAATTTGTTTAAATCGACTGTGATGTCTTTAAATGGTTCTATTTCTTTTAGTTGTAAAGTATATAATTCTATTTCACTTCTAATTTTACCTATCTCTTCTAGAAGATCCTTGTATTTATCTTCTATATTTGCAGATTCTCTGGAAGCTTCATCTGATGCTTCTAACCAATTTGTTATTTTCATATTGCCTTTTGGTTCAAGTACAATGCTACCTAAATCCATAATAATTTTGAGTTTTGTTAAATGTTCTTGTATTTCTCCCAATTTTCTTCTATATTCTTCAAATCTGTTAGATGATATTGGTTGGTCTGGTTCTGTAGGTTCTAAATTTCCAAATTTTAATACTTGTATTATAGTTTTATCTAGATTCTCTTTCGTAGTTATTATTTGGACCTTGGACATTGTTTCAGGCAAAATCAAAATGATCTAGATATAGAGTATCTAAAATATTTAAAATATTTAATCCACATTACAGATTGAGAAGTAATGGGAAAAATTTTGCTTTTAGGAGACAAGTATACGGTATCCCTTTTTAAATTAGTTGGTACTGAAGGCGAAGTAATAGAAGATCCTTATGTTTTAGAAAGTAAAATAAAAGAAATTAATAAAAGGCAAGATATAGATTTGGTTCTTATTACCAAAGATCTTTATGATCCAGTTAGAGAAAAGCTTGAAAGTGTTATAAGTAATCAAACAAAACCTTTAATTACTGTAATTCCTTCTCCTTATAGTGAAGCACAACCTATGGATGTAAAGAAAATGATTTTAAGAGCTTTAGGTTTTGGGTGAGAAGAAAATGGAGTTTGAAGAATTATTAGATATCGCAATTAAAAAAACTTTTGATGATATAAAAAGTAATATAGATCAAGGATTAGCAGAAGCCACTAAGATAATTAATACAAATTATAATAATTTGCTTAATCAATATACTGTTAAAATTAATGATTTGATATCTAAGAAAAAGGAACAATTAGAAGGTGAAAAAGCCAAATTGGATATAGAGAACAAGAGAAACATTTTAAACGAAGAAAATTTCTGGCTTAACAAAGTTTATGATGAAGTTAATAAAAAATTATTTATTATTACTCAATCTCAAGAATACATAAATGGTATAAAAGAGATTATAAAAAGAGAAGCTAAAGAAAATTCCAAAATCATATCTTCAAAACAAGATTTTGATAAAATAAAAAATATAATTAAGGAATTAAAAATGAGTTTAACAGTAGAAACAGAAGATAGTATGATTGGTGGAGTAAAAATTTATTATCCTGATGTTGGATTAACAAGGGATTATTCGCTTAATCTTATATTAAATCAAGTTTTTGAGTCAGAAAAACCAAATGTAGCAAAGATTCTATTTGGTGAGTAAGAATGGTCGTAGGTAGAATTGTTAGAGTAAATGGTCCTTTAGTAGTAGCAGATAATATGAAAGATTCTATGATGTATGAAGTCGTTGAAGTTGGAGATCTTAGATTAATTGGAGAAGTGACCAGAATAGAGGGAGATAGAGCATTCATTCAAGTTTATGAGGATACTAGCGGTATTAAGCCAGGAGAACCAGTTTATGGCACTGGAGCACCATTATCAGCTGAATTAGGTCCAGGATTAATCGGAAAAATATTCGATGGATTAGAAAGACCTTTAAGTGACATTGCTACAATTACAAAATCACCCTATGTACAAAGAGGAATAAAAGTTACTTCTATAGATAGAAATAAAAAATGGCATTTTACACCTAAAGTTAAAAAAGGAGATAAAGTAGAAGCTGGAGATATTTTAGGTACAGTTGAAGAAACGCCATTAGTAGAGCATAGAATTTTAGTTCCTCCAAATTATCATGGAACTATAAAAGAAATAGTGTCAGAAGGAGATTATACAGTAGAGGAAACTATAGCTACAGTAGACATGAATGGAGATGAAATAAAAATACAGATGCTACAAAAGTGGCCAGTAAGATTCCCAAGACCTTTTAAAGACAAACTAGAACCTTCAGAGCCATTATTAACTGGAGTAAGAGTTTTAGATACAATATTTCCTTTAGCTAAAGGTGGAACAGCTGCTATTCCTGGTCCATTCGGTTCAGGAAAAACTGTAACTTTGCAAAGTCTAGCAAAATGGAGTTCTGCAAAAATCGTAATATATGTAGGTTGTGGAGAAAGAGGAAATGAAATGACAGATGAGTTAAGACAGTTTCCAACATTAAAGGATCCTTGGACTGGTAAGCCATTATTAGATAGAACAATACTAGTAGCTAATACTAGTAACATGCCAGTAGCTGCTAGAGAAGCTAGTATTTATTTTGGTGTGACCTTAGGTGAGTACTTTAGAGACCAAGGTTACGACGTATTAGTAGTAGCAGATTCTACTACGAGATGGGCTGAGGCTTTAAGAGATTTAGGAGGAAGAATGGAAGAAATGCCAGCAGAAGAAGGATTCCCAAGTTATCTTCCATCAAGATTAGCAGAATACTACGAAAGAGCTGGGAGAGTGATAACATTAGGGAGCCAAGAAAGATTGGGATCTGTGACGTTAGCTTCTGCAGTCTCTCCTCCAGGTGGAGATTTTACAGAACCAGTAACTAGCAATACTTTAAGATTTGTAAGAGTATTCTGGCCATTAGATGTTTCACTAGCTCATGCTAGACACTTCCCAGCAATAAATTGGTTACAGGGATTCTCAGCTTATGTCGATTTAGTAGCTAAATGGTGGGCAACTAATGTGGATCCCTCATGGAAGGATATAAGGGAACTAATGGTAAAGACTCTAATTAGAGAAGATGAACTAAAGCAAATAGTAAGATTAGTAGGTCCAGAATCTTTAGCAGAAAAAGATAAATTAGTCCTCGAAGTTGCAAGATTAATCAAAGAAGCATTCTTAAAACAAAATGCATTTGATGATATAGATGCTTTCTCCTCTCCGCAAAAACAATTTAGAATTATGAAACTCATAGCATTATATAATCAGTTAGCTAGTGATTTGGTTCAAAAAGGAGTTCCAATTAAGAAAATTTCAGATAGTATAAAAGTTACATCAGATATTATAAGATCTAAAGCTACAATTAAAAATGATGAGCTACAAAAATACGACGAGTTAGAAAAAGTATTAAAGAATCAATTCGAAGAATTAGCAAAGCAAGTTGGTGCATAAAAATGGAACCCGTATTAAATGTAAGAGAATACTCTAATATTTCCATGATTAAAGGTCCTTTGCTAGTTGTTCAAGGCATTACTGATGCAGCTTATAATGAATTAGTAGAAATTGAGATGGAAAATGGTGAAAAAAGAAGAGGAATGGTTGTAGATTCTCAAATGGGAATAAGCATAGTTCAGGTATTTGAAGGTACAACTGGAATATCTCCTACAGGAACTACTGTGAAATTCTTAGGAAGAGGATTAGAGGTAAAGATATCAGATGAAATGTTGGGTAGAGTATTCAATCCATTAGGTGAACCATTAGATAACGGTTCACCTATAATTTCTGGAGAAAAGAGGGATATAAATGGCAATCCTATAAATCCAGCAGTTAGAGATTATCCAGAAGAATTTATTCAAACAGGTATTTCAGCAATAGATGGTCTTAATCCATTAGTTAGGGGTCAAAAATTACCGATATTTAGTGGAAGCGGTTTACCCGCTAATACTCTAGCCGCACAGATAGCTAAGCAAGCTACAGTAAGAGGAGAAGAAAGTAATTTTGCGGTAGTTTTTGGAGCTATAGGAATAAGATATGATGAAGCATTATTCTTTAGAAAATTCTTTGAAGAAACTGGAGCAATAAATAGAGTAGCGATGTTCATGACGTTGGCTAATGAACCTCCAGTAGTTAAGATATTGACACCTAAAACAGCATTAACTTTAGCCGAATATTTAGCTTTTGAAAAGGATATGCATGTATTGGCTATCCTTATAGATATGACAAACTACTGTGAATCATTAAGAGAAATTAGTGCATCAAAAGAAGAAGTTCCAGGCAGAGGAGGATATCCTGGATACATGTATACTGATTTAGCTACTATCTATGAAAGAGCTGGAAAAGTAAAAGGAAAGAAAGGATCTATAACTCAAATGCCTATATTGACAATGCCTAATGATGATATGACTCATCCAATACCTGATTTAACTGGATATATTACGGAAGGCCAAATCACGTTAGATAGGTCTTTATATAATAAGGGAATATATCCACCAATAAATGTTCTACTAAGTCTTTCAAGATTAGGAAAAGATGGAATAGGCGAAGGAAAAACAAGAGAGGATCACAGCAATGTTATGAATCAATTATTCGCTTCGTATGCTAGAGCAATAGATACTAGAGGATTAGCTGCAATAATAGGCGAAGATAGTTTGTCAGATGTTGATAAAAAGTACTTATTGTTCGGCGAAGCATTTGAAAGAAAATTCCTTAACCAAGGAGTAAATGAAAATAGAGATGTTGAGAAAACATTAGATATAGGCTGGGAAGTTTTATCTATATTACCAGAAAGTGAGCTAACCAACATAAAGTCTGCATATATACAGAAATATCTTCATAAAAGTGGTACTAAATGAGTTCAAATAAAGTATTACCAACAAAAATTAATTTAATAAAATTTAAATCAGAGTTAAAAGTTATAAGGAATATAAAAAGATTATTGGAAAATAAAAGAGAAGTTTTATTACTTTATTTACGTACATATGCAGCAGAATATGAAAAATTGTATGGAGAAGTTAATAAAGCGTTAAAAGATGCATATGATAGTTTTTTGCAAGCAGTTGCAGATGAAGGTCTTAGTAATATAGAATTGATGGCAGATAGCCAAGCTAAAACATTAAAAGTAGATAACATAATTAAAGTTATTTTTGGAGTTAAGATACCAGTAATTAATATAGATGAGAAGAGTATTCCAGAGAAGCCTTTTGGTGAAGTAGAAACTTCACCATATCTTTCCGAAGCATATGATAAAATTAGAGAAGCTTTAGTTAAGGTAATACAGCTAGTTGAATTAGAGTCTACTATAAGATCATTAGCTAATGAGCTAAGAAAAACACAGAGGATAATAAATGCAATAGACACATCTATACTTCCTTTTTATACATCTTCTGTAAAATATATTAAATCGGTTTTAGATGATAAAAATAGAGAAGAATTCGTAAGACTTAAAACAACTAGAAGAATATTACAGAGGAGGAGGTTAAGTGGAGGCTGAAAAATATATAAAAATGATAAAAACTGTATTAGATAAACAAAAAGCCGATGCTTTAGAAGCTTTAGATAAAGAATACCAAAAAATTCTTGAAAATAAGAAGAATGAGCTTGATAATATAAAGAGAAAGGCTTTAAAGGAACTATCAAAGTAATATGTGGTGGATTAAGATATGAAAAGGATAAACTATCTATTCCTTCTTCTACCTTTAGTAGTAGGTTTAGTAACATCTGCAGCTACATCACCATATTCTACAGGAGCAGGATTTGAAGGAGTAAATATAGGAGCAGGATTAGCTATAGGATTAGCAGCAATAGGTGCTGGTGTAGCAGTTGGTATGGCAGCTGCAGCTGGTGTAGGTGTATTAACTGAAAGAAGAGATATGTTCGGTACGATATTAATATTCGTAGCTATTGGAGAAGGAATAGTAGTATATGGTTTAGTATTTGCGGTATTAATGCTCTTTGCCCACGTGTAAATAAGATATAAAAATTTTTTATCTCAACCTATTTTCTTTTGCTATGCAAATTCCAAGAGAAAAATGGAAGTCGAATTTTAGTGAATGGTTCGATAGAGTTCTATCTGAAGGAGAATTTTACGATTATGGAAGATATCCTGTAAAGGGGATGGGAGTTTGGAGGCCATATGGATTCAAAATTAGACAAAATATAATAAATACTATAAGAAGATTACTCGATAATACTGGCCATGAAGAAGTTTTATTTCCTATGCTCATACCAGAAGATTTACTAAAGAGAGAAAGTGAACATATAAAAGGATTTGAAGGAGAAGTTTATTGGGTAACTAAAGGGGGAGAGGAAGATTTAGATGTAAAATTAGCATTAAGGCCTACTTCTGAAGTTGCAATTACCTATATGGAGTCATTATGGATTCAAAGTTACAAACAACTTCCAAAAAAATTCTATCAAATAGTAAGTATTTTTAGGTATGAAACAAAAGCTACCAGACCTATGATAAGATTAAGAGAAGTTACAACGTTCAAAGAAGCTCACACATTACATGAGACTTATGAAGATGCTCAACGTCAAGTTAATGAGGCTATAGAAATATATAAAAAGTTCTTTGATATTTTAGGTATTCCTTATCTGCTTTCTGAAAGACCAAAATGGGATAGGTTTGCTGGAGCAGAACATACGTATGCTTTTGACACGTTAATGCCAGATGGCAAAGCTTTGCAAATAGGTACTGTTCATCATCTTGGACAGCATTTTTCTAAAGCTTTAGATTATAAAATTCAGAAAGCTGATGGAAGTTTGGATTATCCTTATCAGACTAGTTATGGTATTTCAGATAGGGCAATTGCTGTATCCATAGCAATAAATGGTGATGATCATGGACCAGTCTTATCTCCCTCAATAGCTCCAATAAAAGTTGTAATAATACCTATACCAGTAAAAAATGACGATGATAGAAAGAAAATAGAAGATTATTGCAATAGCTTAGCTAAATTGCTTAATGATAGTGGAATAGAAACAGTAGTTGATAATAACAAAGATATTACACCTGGAGAAAAATATTATATATGGGAATTAAAGGGTGTTCCAATTAGACTAGAGATAGGTTTAAGGGAATATAATTCTGGAAATGTTACGATAAAAAGAAGAGATACTCTTACATCTAAAATTGTTAAAAAAGATGATATAGTGCAAGAAGTTAAAAATATGCTAGATTTAATGTATAACGATCTTAAAAAGAAGGCCTGGGAAGAATTTAATTCAAAAATATATTATGCTAAAACTCAAGAAGAATTAACAAAAATTATTGAAGAAAAAGGAGGAATTGTAGAAGTTCCATGGTGTGGAGATGAAGCTTGCGGGCAAAAACTTCAAGATAGTATTACTGCAAGAGTATTAGGATATCCTATAGAAGCTAAAAAGACAAATGATCCATGTATTGTATGTAAAAAACCATCTACTAATGTTCTGAGAATAGCAAAAACTTATTAGATATATTAGTCTGAATTTAAATGGGTGCTAATTTGCCTAAAAAAAGAGAGAATAGAGGCAGAAGAAAAGGAGACAAAGGACATGTTGGATATATAACATGCGATAACTGTGGAGCTAGAGTTCCAGAAGATAAAGCAATATGCGTAACAAGAATGTATACTCCAGTAGAACCTGCATTAGCAGCGGAATTAGAAAAGAAAGGAGCTATAATTCCTAGATATCCCGTTAGGAAATGCTATTGTATTAATTGTGCAATACACTTTGGTATAGTTAAAATTAGAGCTGAAAACGAAAGGAAAATACATCCCACAACATTTTAATAAAAATTTTTTATGTTATTTTACGTTTTTCTTTAATTATGAGGCTATACGAGTTATCCTTCAACGAAATTGAAGAATTCTTCTACAAACTTGCTGAAGTTAGAGATATACTAAAAGATTCTGGTTTACTTTCGTATTTACCAGAAAAAGAAGTATCAAATATAGCTAATGGTACTGTAAGAGTAAAACACGCTTTTCCAATATTCCAAAAAGGAGGAGTAATAATGGATGTTACTAACGTTAATCAAGCAAGTATAGCAGAAGATGCAGGAGCTACATCAGTTATGGTTTTAGATAAATTACCTTATGATGTAAGAAAATCAGGCGGAGTAGCAAGAATGGCTGATCCTAAGATAATAGAAGAAGTAATGAATTCTATAACAATACCAATAATGGCAAAAGTAAGAATTGGTCATTATTATGAGGCAAAATTACTAGAGGCTTTAGGAGTAGACACAATAGACGAAAGTGAAGTATTAACACCAGCTGACGAAGAACATCATATAAATAAATGGGAATTTAAGGTTCCATTTGTTAATGGGGCTAGAAATTTAGGAGAAGCGTTAAGGAGAATCACTGAGGGTGCGTCAATGATAAGAACTAAAGGTGAGCCAGGAACTGGAAACGTAAGCGAAGCAGTAAAACATATGAAGATAATAAATTCAGAAATAAACGCCTTAGCAAGTATGTCAGAAGAGGATAGAGTCAAAAAAGCTAGAGAATACCAAGTTCCTTATGAATTGGTAGAATTAACTACAAAAATAAAAAGATTACCAATAGTCAACTTTGCAGCTGGTGGAATAACTACTCCAGCTGACGCTGCATTAATGATGTGGTTAGGAGCAGATGGTGTGTTTGTAGGTTCAGGAATATTTAAGAGTCAAGATCCATCAGAAAGAGCTAAAGCTATAGTTCTTTCAGTATCTGGATGGGAATATCCAGAAGTAGTATTAGAAGCACAAAAAATGATAACTGAAGAAAAATCAATGATGGGTATTGATATTAAGACATTAAAACCAGAAGAATTATTGCAAGTGAGGGACACATGAAAGTAGGTATTTTAGCTTATCAAGGTAGTTTTGAAGAGCATGCATTACAGACTAAAAGAGCTTTATTTAATTTGAAAATTGATGGCGACGTAGTTCCAGTTAAGAAGGTTAATGAGTTAAATAGCGTAGACGGTATAATAATTCCAGGAGGAGAAAGCACTACTATTGGTATAGTAGCTCAGAAAATGGGATTATTAGAACCATTAAAAGATAAAATCTTAGAAGGTCTTCCAGTATTAGGAACTTGTGCAGGTGCAATTATGCTAGCTAAAGATGTTAGCGATGCTAAAGTTGGTAAAAAATCTCAGCCATTAATAGGTACTATGGATATCACTGTTATAAGGAATTATTATGGTAGACAAAGAGAAAGTTTTGAGGCATTAATAGACTTAAGTAAGATAGGTGGTAGTACTGCTAAAGTTGTTTTCATTAGAGCTCCAGCAATAACTAAAGTTTGGGGGAATTCAAAAGTATTATCAGAATTAAATGGTACATATACCATGGTTCAAGAAGGAAATCTACTAGCTACTACTTTTCATCCAGAATTATCTGGAACTACATTAGTCCATGAATACTTCATATCTTTAATAAAGAAATAATTTTTTAATGTACATTGTCAATTTTTTACGTAGTGGGGAAAATACTTTTGTCGAATAATAATGAGCTACTTGTTGACAAGTCTGCATTATTAGAAGGTGTTTCTAGATATATAGAAAAAGGAGTGATAAATGGTAATATTCTTATTCATAGATCATTGTTGTCTGAACTAGAAAAAGAAACTAGAGATGGATTACTTTCAGGAGAATTAGCTTTAGATGAAATTCAGAGAATAAAAGAAGTTTCTGAAAGATATTTGTTTAGTGTTGAATTTGTTGGAGAATATTCTTCAAATGTTGATCAAGCAATTAGAGAATATTGCAAAGAAAAAGGATGTACTATCGTGACTTCAGATGAAATTCAAAAACAAGTTTCTCAATTTTTAGGAATTTCTGTTATATACTTGGAGCCAAGTCAACCAGAGTTGAGTATTGAAAAGATGTTTGATGAGAATACTATGAGCGTTCACTTAAAGGAGGATACTATTCCTAAAGCAAAAAAGGGAAAGCCTGGTAGTTGGCAGTTTGTTAACTTATCTAATTCTGTTACTACTGCTGAAGATATAAAACATATAGTTTCTGAAATCATAAATTCGATACGATATGTCAAAAACTCGTTCATAGAGATAGAAAGAAAAGGTTCTACTATAGTTCAATTAGGTAACTATAGAATAGTTATTACTAGACCACCATTAAGTGATGGATGGGAGGTTACTATTACTAGACCCGTAACTAAGAAATCTTTACAAGAATATAATCTAGCAGATAAATTGATAGAGAGATTGAAAAACAGAGCTGAAGGTATTTTGATCGCAGGATCTCCAGGTATGGGTAAAACTACTTTTGCACAAGCTTTAGCTGAATATTACATGCAACTAGGTAAAATTGTTAAGACTATAGAATCACCAAGAGATATGCATTTACCTCCTGATATTACACAGTACTCTAAAAATTATGCAGAAATAGGCGAACTTCACGATATTCTATTATTAAGTAGGCCTGATTATACTGTTTACGATGAAATGAGAAATGATGATGATTTTAGATTATACATTGATTTAAGACTTGCAGGTATAGGGATGATAGGAGTTGTTCACGCTACTACTCCAATAGATGCTATTCATAGATTTTTAAGTAGGATTGATTTAGGTACTATACCAGGAATTTTAGATACTGTGATATTCATCAGTGAAGGAAGCGTAAAGAAAGTATATAGTTTAGAAATGACTGTAAAAGTTCCTCTAGGATTAAAAGAAGCTGACTTAGCTAGGCCAGTTGTCGAAATAAAAGATTTTATGACTGATACTGTAGAATACGAAATATATGTTTTCGGAGAACAGACTATGATAGTTCCTGCTACTAGGACTACATCTTCTAACACTATAGAATCTAAAATAGCTAAGACTGTTATGCAAAGTATACCTGATGCCGATGTTAAGTATGAAAATGGTGAATATATTATCAAAATACCAAAGAACGAAATAGGTAAATTTAATAGAAGATTAAATAATAAAATAAGAAAATTAGAGAAAAAGCATGGAATAAGGATTAAAATAACTTTAGGAGAGTCTAGTAATGGGGCTAGTAATGAGTCAAATAATGATAATTCAGATGAATGAATCTAAAGTTTTTGAAAATTTTGATTCTACATATCTAGTAAGATCGTCTATTGTTAATCCTTCATTTATAGTATCTTCATCTGCTACATAATTTCCTGAGCTTGTTTTTCTTAGTTTTTCAAATCTAACAAATTTAAGGAATTTGGGAAATTTAATAGCTATAAAAATTTCTCCTCCACTTTTTCTTGCAAAGTCTAAGATTCCTTCTGCTTGGTCTCTTCCAATATAAACTTTATTTTTCATTTTTCTACTTTTAACTTCTATTAGAAGGATTATTCCATTTTTTAATGCTACTATATCTGGAATAGGATCTTTTCTTTTACTTCCGCTTGCTGGTGCTCTAATTACTGCAAATCCCCTATCTCTTAATAGGGAAAGAACTTGTCTTTCTATACTGCTTGCTTTACTCTTTCTCTCATTCACAATAATAATTAAAAAATCTAAGATTTAGGTTTTCCTCTTTCAATAAGTTCTTTTAATCTTCTACCAGTTTGTTCTTCTAAGCTATTTTCTACTTCTTCCATACCTTCTTTAATTGTTGGGCTTCCTCTACCGTATTCTTCTATCCATTCTTCTGCAAATTTTCCAGATCTTATCTTTTCAGCAATCTCTAACATTCTTTTTCTAACGTCTTCGTTTATTTCATATTTACCTGATGTTAATCCTCCATACTTTGCTGTGTCAGAAACTGCTTTTAGCATTCCGCTAAACCCTTTGTCATATATAATGTCAACTATCATTTTCATTTCATTTATAGTTTCGAAATACGCTACTTCTGGTTGGTATCCTAAATCGACTAGAGTCTTAAAAGCTGATCTCATTAATTCCATAACTCCGCCAACTAATGTAGTTTGTTCGCCGAATAGATCAGTTTCTGTTTCCTCTTTAAAAGTGGTTTCTATTACACCAGCTCTCGTAGATCCTATTCCTTTTGCTATTGCTAATGCTTTTTCTTTAGCTTCTCCAGAGTAATCTTGATGAACTGCTATTAGTGATGGAACTCCGCCACCCTTTGTATAGAAATCTCTGACTGTTGGACCTGGACCTTTTGGTGCTACCATATATACGTCTACGTTCTTAGGTGGTTCAATTAATCTGTAATGAATATTAAATCCATGTGCAAATACTAGATCCATTCCCTCTTTCAAATATGGTTTAACTTTTTCTAAGTATACATATCTTTGGACCATATCTGGTACTAGGAAAATAACTATATCGGCATTCTTTACTGCTTCTTCAGTATGAACTGGCTTAAATCCATCTTTTTCAGCTTGTTTCCAAGAGTTTCCTTCTCTTTCTAGACCAACAGTAACATTTAATCCTGAATCTCTTAGATTTAATGCCCATGCTCTTCCTTGGCTTCCATATCCTAATACTGCTATTTTTTTATTCTTTATTTTATCTAAATTTGCATCTTGATCTGTGTATATTTTAGCTACCACTTTTTTCACCCCAACTATATGTAGTTACTTTAGAATATACGGGTACAAAAATCCTGATATTACCTTCGTTTTCGTCACTTGATATTTCTCCTTTTTCATTAGCATAGTATTTAACTAACTTTCCGTCTTCTAGTACTTCTACTTTTTCTATATCAACCGTTTTACTTAAGTTTAATATTGCCAATTCAGTATTTTTTACATTTCTTATGCTTAAGTAAACTTCGTATAATCCTTCATCGTTTATTTTTCTTGCAGTCATCCAGTCTATATCTACCCATAGTTTTCTGAAGTTGCTTATTATTCTCTCTAGGAATCCTGGATCTCTATAATATCCAATTACTTTAACTATTTTTTCTTGGGTCACTTACTATCACCTGTCTTAATTTTCCACCTGGAGGTAAGGTGGGTAATGCTAATTCTTGTCTATCTATAGGTAATCTAATTACTGCTGGAATATTTTCTTTAATCGCAGTCTTAATATCTTTTTCTAATTCTTCGTAACTATCTGCATTAAATCCTAATGCGCCAAATGATTCAGCATATTTTACAAAATCTGGCGATGGACCATATTCTACTCCTACTATTCTTTTTTCTTGGAATAAATCTTGTACTTGTCTTACTAATCCTAAGCTTCTATTATCGAATATTACTGATATTATAGGTATGTGCTCATCAACTGCTGTAGCCAAATTATTTCCTGTCATTAAGAACGATCCATCTCCATCTAAATCTACTACTACTTTATCTGGTCTAGCTAATTTTGCTCCCATTGCTGCTGGTAATCCAAATCCCATTGTCCCCATTCCAGTAGAAGATAAGAAAGTTCTAGGCTCTAATACCTCCCAGAATACTTCTGCCCACATCTGATGTTGACCTACACCAGTTGTTACTATGGAATCTCTGGGTATTGCTTGTCTAATTGTTTTTAATGCTTTCCAAGGCTTTATTTTACCTGGCTCGTCTGGATAATAGAATTGTGAATAATAATCTCTAAGTTCTTTTACTCTCTTCATCCATGCTGATCTATCTTTCTTGGTTCCGACTTTCATTACCGCATTTAGTAATTCTCTAGTTAGAACTTTAGCATCTCCATACATTGGTACATCTACTTTAAATGCTCTTTCAGAGTCAGTTGGATCTATATTTATCATGATGAATTTCTTTCCAGTTTCTACCATTTCGTCATATGAAGTAAACGTTCTATCGCTTAATTTAGCTCCTATAACTACCATTACGTCGGATTCTAGTGCTGCTAAAGATGCTTCGGCTCTACCATAATAGCCCATAGGCCCTAAATATAAAGGATGATCATGAGGTATTGCGGATTTACCTGGTAATGTAGATGTTATTGGACATATTAATGTTTCAGCTAGATTCAGAATTTCGGGAGTAGCTCCGGACCATACTGCACCAGTTCCTACCAAAATAATTGGTTTTTCTGCATTTACTAGTATTTCTGCTGCTTTCTTTAGTTTAATTGGATCTATTTCTGTTTTAAATGGTTTATATCCTTTTACTAAAGGTTTTTCTGGCCATTGTACATCGTCCAATTTGTCAATTTGTACGTCTCTTGGAATATCTACTACAACTGGACCTGGTCTTCCAGTAGTAGCAATATAAAATGCATTCTTTATCCATAATGGAATTTCTTGAACTTGTTTTAATTGTACTACATATTTTGAAACATCTTTAAATATACCTGGAGTATCAGATTCTTGGAAAGCCATTTTTCCTATTACAGCTCTATTAACTTGACCTGTTATTGCTACTATTGGAGAACTATCCCAATAAGCAGTTATGAATCCAGTAACTAAGTTTGTTGCTCCAGGTCCAGATGTAGCAGTTACTACTCCAGGAAATCCAGTAACTCTTGCGAAACCATCAGCTGCATGTGCTGCTGCCTGTTCATGTCTCATTAATACGTGTCTTATTTCTTGATTTTCTATTTCGTAATATAGTTCATCATAAAATGGCATGTTATATAATCCTGGTATTCCGAAGATTGTTTTTACTCCTTCTCTTTTTAAAGCTTCTACTATAATTCTAGCTCCATTTGGCATTTTTTATCACCAAAATTTTTATTGTATAAACTATTTTTCTCATTAACTTGATTTGCGTAGAATTTAGGTAACTTAGTCGATTTGGAGGGTACAGTCACCTATCATCTTTTTTCCCGACTAACCAAATAGTAGAGAGTGTTTTTAAGCATTATTGTTAATATATACATTTACAAACTGAAACTTTTTAATTGTTTAAAAAGTTAAAGTTGTCTAAAATTAAAAACATTTCATTCTATAAGGAAAAGTATTTCTTTATGATTTTTTATATCTTTCCACATTTCTATGCAGTTTATATTCCCAAGATATAGCCATACATTACCGAAGTGGCTTCTTCTATCATCTATAAACATAATCTCTTCTGGTTTTACTTTAATTCCTTTTTTTCTTAATTCATTGTATATTTCTGATATCATTATAAACTTATACGGGAAGTCTCTTGAAATTATGATATCAAAATAGTTATAAAGGTTTAATATTTTGAGTATTTTTTCAGTTTTATCTGGAAAATTCCATGTTGCTAAGCCTAAAATTATTCCTTTATCTTTAAGTTCATGTAAAGTATTTCTAACTTCTGGAAATACTTTAAGTTTTCTTCCTTTATAATCTTCAATTTCATTTTCATTTATTATCTTTATAGGATCTTGAAATTCAGAAATATTATAGTGATCCCATAAAGTTTTGTCTGCGTCAAATATTACTAACTTTATTTTCATTATTATTGTCTAAAGGTGGAAGGGTAAAATAAGTTATCTTTCCTTCGTGATAATCTCTTATTAATTGTCTAGCAGCTTCTTCTATTATTGGTTCTTTATCTTTTTTATAGAACCATCCTCTCTTAATTGCAATTTTTTTAAGTAAATCTAGTCCATCAGTAAAATCTGTTTTGTATGCTGATATTAGTGAATTCTTGTCAAACTGTAATATTCTAGATATTAATAATAGTGCTGCTTTTACTGGATCTTCTAATTTTTCTACTGGATAACCTCTAATTATTCTTTCCAGCTGGCTTCCATCTGGGGGTATTATTCCTGGCGTGTCCCATGCATAAATTTTGCTATCTATTCTGAATTTTTGTACTGTTTTTGTATACCCATAAGACATTGGGTGTGCGGATGTAGAAGCTGAATGTTTTCCTTTTAAAGCGTTTATAATAGAGGATTTTCCAGTTTTTGGATATCCTATAAAGCATACAACTCCTTCGTTTCCCTTTAGTTTTTCTCTAATGTAATGCCTTAGTATTCTAGTTCCCATGTGATTTGTTGCTGAAATATATACTGCAGCTAATCCTTCTTTCCTGAAATAATTTGTCCATTTTTCTATTACATCTCTTGGAACTAAATCTCCTTTATTTATCACTAAAATTAATCCTTTGTTTAATTTTTCTATGTAATTTTCTATTTTATGTGATCTAGTTAAATCTGGTTCTCTTGAGTCTATTACTTCTAGCACTACATCAGATTTTCTTATAACATTAAGTACATTCGTCAGCATTCATTTTATTTTCTTAATACATAATTATATATTCATGCCTAATGGTAAGCTAGCTATATTTGACGAGGGCAGTATTCAAGGAACTATTGAATATTCCTCAATGTTAAAATCTACTAGACTTAATGCAGAAAATAGAGAACTAAAATATCCTTTCTATGCTGAAAAGAAGCCAATGAGAGCATATATTCTTTTGATAACAGAAAGTAAAGATAATTCTATAAAATGGCGCCTATGGTTAAACAATTTTTCTTTAACGAAAGAATTCAAGCCAAATTATAGTATTCGTTATGGAAATAATTTTATAAATCTACATCTATTTGATATAACCCCTTTAGTTATAGCAGGAAAGAACGAGTTTATTGTTAGTCATGCATCAATAGAAGGAATATCAGTTCAAGTAGTAAATTCAGTGCTAATGTATGATGCACCAGAAATTAATACTGAATATAATCTAGAAAGCGGTATACTTTTAATTAAGCCCTTAGAAAAAATAGATTTTAACTGCATACAAAAGAAAAATTATATAATAGTAAGAAATCCTAACAAGTCAAAGTTAAAAATAATGAATAGTGAAGGGGTAATAAACGAAATAGGTGATAGTCAAGACAGTGATGAGATAGAAGCAGAAGGAAACGTGAGTATATTTCATGATTCTTCCCAAAAGAATCCTGCTTTTGTTTATCTTCATTATTCTGTAAGAAGTATTTCACCTAAAATTGATGTAAATGTTGAGGCTAAAACGAATAGTAACGAAGTTATAATTTCTTTAGAAAACATAAGTGAGATAGAGTTAGATAAATTAATCGTTAATGCAATGTTAAATGGAATAACTGTAAATTTCAAAACGTTTAATAATATTAAGGTTGGAGATAAAATAGAATATTCTTTTAATATACCTAAAAAAGGCAATTTGCATTTAAGGATTGTTGGGATTAAAAGTGGTTTAAGAAAAGTTTTAGACAAGGATGTAAATTGGTAAACTTCCTATTATAAACGCTATCATGCCTAAAAAAGCAGATACTTTTAAGAATCCTCTAGCGTATCCTCCTCCTTTGCTTGTTGTTTCGCTTAGTATGGCTCTTAAAGTAAAATAGAAAAATGGAATTAATATTATAATATAGAATACATTAAAACCTAATAAAAGAGGTAAAGGTGAAATTATCAGCATACTAATTAAAACAATTCTTGATATTTTCCATGCATTTTTAATTCCTAATGTTGTAGCCAATGTCTTTACGTTGTATGTTTTATCTCCTTCATAATCTTCTATGCCTTTTACGAATTCTCTACCTAATGTTAAAAGGAAAGAATATACAGTAGGTATGATAACTCTTTCTAACCAACTCCCTTGAAAAAACGCTACTCCACCATAAAATATTGAAAAAGCAGTTGTTAATGCTACCACTAAGTTACCTGGTAATCCCTGTCTTTTAAGAGATTTTGCATAATAGAATAAAAGGACTGCAGTTATCAAAGCTATTAAAAACTGTATATAGCCTAAAAATATTGATAGAAATACTCCTATAATCATAGTTGCGTAAGACAATATTACAGCATTTTTTAGTTTTATCTTTCCAGATGGTAATGGTCTATCTGGTTTATTGATTTTATCAATTTCTATATCATACACATCATTAATTGCATATCCACCTGCTGCAACTAATGCAACTATCAGTATTGAAAGAATAATCGATTTTATGTCAAATCTCCATTCTGATGCAACAACATAGCCTGTAAAATCTCCTAAAGCAGCCCCAACAACATTGTGTATCCTTACTAATTTTAAATATGAACTCACGATAGCGTTAAATGTGTATAAGGAAATAAATTTTTATTATGGAAACAGACCTAGAGATAGCAGAAAAATATTTTAAAAAATATCTTTCTGTTGGAGAAATTATAGCAGTTAGAGATTTAAAAGCTCTAGGAGTTAAAGAGCCTGAGAAAGTTATAGCAGAGCTTATGGAAAAAGGAGTAATAGAAAAAGGAGAAGGATGTTATAACCTAGTGAGGAGTAAAAAGTAAAGAATGAAAATCAAATTCTTTATCTGCATTTATTGTTCTATCCTTAAATAATCTAGCAAAGTGAATCCAAAACCACCAGCTTTTCTCTAGTGTTAAAGTCAAATAATATTGTCTAATTATCTCTTTGGACAATTTCGAAAAAGTCTTTTCGTAATTATTTGTACTTAAGAGTTCGGCTATTCCGAATATTCCTCCGCCAGTAAATGTTTTTATTAATCCTGTTCTATCTCCTATGCTTTTAACTTCCGTTCTTATAGGTTTAGTTCTTGGAATACTTCCTCCATGTATTTCTATTCTTCTTTTATCCAGTTTTGGTAAAAATAATTCTGGACTTGAATATGCTAGAGAGCCTACTAATGTTCTAGTTGGCAACGGAACTATCCATGAAAAACCTCCTTTATTTTTTGAATTTATGTAAACTATAATTTTATCTTCTTGTATCGGTTCCTTAACTTCCTCCAGTGCTTTAATCCATTTAGCTTTACCTTTCCATCCAGACGCATCTATTACCTCGCCGGAATATTTAGTATCATTTACTATTACTTCATTTCGATTCTTTATTATGGCATTTACTGGTCTTATTACGTTTAAATTCGAATCAAGCCATTTTTCTAGACTTACTCTGTCTAATCTTATAACATTGGTTTTGATATATACAGAATATTTATTATCAACAATGATTTCTATTTCCTTAAATTTGCCTTCTATGAATTCTTTTGAAATGCCAAGTTTTTCAAAAGTAGAATAACTTATAATTCCAGTACACTTTTTGCCTGGAAATCTTTTTCTATCAAAAATTATTACTTCATTATCTTTATTCTTATAGCCTGTTAATAATCCAGCTAGTCCTCCTCCTACGATTAAAAGTCTGATGATCTATCAGCCTCATTCATAATATATCTTTTTGCTTTTAATTCTTCTACTATATACATAAAAGCTTTTTTAGGGTCAGAATGAGGTCCACAAGAGTAAACATCAACTGTTGCAAAATCATATTCCGGCCAGGTATGAATTGTAATATGACTTTCTAAAATTATAGCTACAACACTAGCTCCTTCTCCAATCTTCCAGGCTTTAATATCAAGGAGAGTCATATTTCCAATTTTTGCAGCATTAGTAACTATTCTCTTTAAATCTTCTATGTTCTTTAAAGTGTTTTCATCACAGTTATAGAGATTTCCATAGACTTGCTTTCCGACTACTTTAGGAAATATTTCTTGCTTTACCCCCATCATATTTACCCCCCTTTATATACCCCCTCTTCTTTTTATTTAAAATTAACCTAAAAGAGAAGCCTTTATAAACCCTTATTTATAGTAGTCGAATTATAATAAATATTTATTTTGGCTTAATAATTCATTGTAACTATTAATGAAGCTTAGTAACTAACTTAATGCTCTAAATAATTTTTTAACGTCAGAAATTATTATTATTATTAAAGATCTGTCGTGAGTATAAGGAGAATCGTTCTTGATGTTTTAAAACCTATAAAAGGTTCTACAATAGTTGATTTAGCTGAAAAACTAAACGAGATAGAAGGCATAGATGGAGTCAATATTAGCGTTACTGATATGGACGTTGAGACTATGGGTTTAATGGTAGTAGTTGAAGGCCCTAATGTAAATTTTGAAGATATCAGGAAAGTATTAGAAGAAGAAGGATGCGCAATCCACAGCATTGATGAAGTAGCTAGTGGAAATAGAATAATAGAAGGTAGAAAAGGAAAATGAAATGCGACATATGCAAATCAAAAGATGCAGTGATATATCAACCTTATTCTGGAAGGAGACTTTGCAAAGATTGCTTTATTGATGATGTAAGGAGGAGAGTTAGGGAAGAAGCTGAAAAACAAGGAATATTAAAAGCTAATAAAGTGTTATTGGCTGTATCTGGAGGAAAGGATAGTTTAACTTTGGCTGATACTTTGGCATCTATTGTTAATCCTAAGAAGCTTATAGCTTTTAATATTGTAGAAGGAATTTCTGGTTATAATAGAAAAGAAGCTGCAATGAAATTAAAGAAATATTTAGATGATTTAGGTATTGAACTTATTTCTTCTTCCTTTAAGGAAGAAGTAGGCTATTCTTTAGACGAAATGATTTCGTCGTCAAAGAATAGGGGCTTAAATATTGCAGCATGTACATTCTGTGGAGGTTTTAGGAGGAAGCTTATAAATAATGCAGGCTGGAAAGTTAAGGCTGATTTAGTAGCCACAGGTCATAATTTAGATGATGAAGCTCAGACTATTATTGTAAATTTATTGAGAGGAGATATAAAAAGGCTAGTAAGACTAGGTGATGTTCCACTCAAGTTAAGTGATAGGTTTGTTCTTAGAGTTAAGCCTCTTAGAAAGGTTTATGAGTGGGAAACAACTATGTACGCATACTTTAAGGGATTTGAATTTCAAGATGTAGAATGTCCTTATATTTCTCAAAAGCCTACTTTGAGAGCTAGAGTAAGGGATTTGCTCTATCTTATCGAAGAGAAAAATCCAGGTAGTTTAATGAGAATAGTTGAGGAATTTGATTTGATATCTGATAATATCAAAAATAATACAAGCAGAGAAGAACTACCTAGATGTAAGATATGTGGTGATCCAACAAGTTATGGAAGAGATATCTGTAAAAATTGTGAACTTTTAATAAAATCTGGATTAATGGATCAGAAGTATTTATTTATGTCGTAAATCTTTTCTTCTATTCCTTTTCTTTTGTTAGCTACCGTTGCCATGGAGAAAAGTAGTGATGATAATCTATTTAGATATACTATTATCCACTTGTCAAATTCGATTTCTTTTGAATATTTGACTGAATTTCTTTCCACTCTTCTTGCTACACTTCTAGCGACGTGTAAGTATGATGCTTCTTCTGATCCTCCAGGTATTACAAAAAGTTTTACTGGTCCACTTTCTTTTCTATACTGTATAGTTCTTTCTTCCAAAAACTTTACGTCTTCTTGAGTTATTTTTATTTTTCCGGTAGATAATTCTTCGCCTATAGCAAAAAGATCTCTTTGCACTTTGTTTAGATCTGATTTAATATCGTCCCAAGGTATTTTAGCTATTGCTAACCCAATAAATGAGTTAATTTCGTCTAGATCTCCAAGCATATTAACTAGTGGGGAATCTTTGCCTACTCTTTTTCGTATTACATCTGTATTTCCATCGTCTCCGTTTCTTGTAAACATTTAATAAACTTAAAAATAACCTCAGTTAAATAGGTTTTGGTGAGTCAAATTTCTCAAAACTTTAACTCGTTTCTTGTTAATATATCAGAAAAATGGCAAAAGAAATGGGCGGAAAGTAAATTATTTGAATCTAATCCAAATGATACAGAAAAAAAGTATTTTACTACAGTAGCTTTTCCTTATCCTAATAGTCCTTTTCATCTAGGACATGGAAGGACTTACACTACAGCAGATATTTACGCTAGATACATGAGAATGAAAGGATATAATGTATTGTTTCCTATGGGATTTCACTATACTGGAACACCTATCATAACAATGGCTGATGATGTGGCTAAGGGAGAAAAAGAAGTTATCGATATCTTTAAAAACATTTATGAAATTCCATCTGATGTTATACCAAAATTATCTGATCCTCTATTTATGGCGAATTACTTTAAGGAAGATATTAAACAAGCAATGAGAGAATTAGGTTTAAGCATAGATTGGAGAAGAGAATTTACAACAATAGATCCTGAATTTTCCTCATTTATTATTTGGCAATTTAACATTTTGCAATCAAAAGGATACATTGTGAAAGATACTCATCCAGTAGGATGGTGTCCAGTACATAATTTACCTGTAGGTATGCACGATACTAAGGGAGATATGGAGCCAGATATTGGAGAATATATTGTAATATATTTTGAAAGTGAAAAAGGTGTATTACCAGTAGCTACGCTTAGACCAGAAACAATATTTGGAGTAGTAGCAATTTGGATTAATCCAAAAGTAACGTACGTATTAGCTAAAATTAAAGGAATAAATATGATAGTATCTGAAAGAGCTGCATTTAAACTAGGTTTTCAAATTGACGACGTAGAGGTTATAGGTAAGATTTCAGGTTCAGAATTAACTAAGCTTAAAGCTAAAAATCCAATAACTGGAAAGGAAGTTCCATTATTGCCAGCGGATTTCGTAGATCCAGATGTTGCTACTGGTGTAGTAATGAGTGTGCCTGCTCATGCTCCTTTTGATTACTATTATTTGCGAAAAATAAATTATCATACAGATATTATCCCAGTAGTAAGTGTAGAAGGTTATTCAAAACCTACAGCAGTAGAAGTAGTAGAGAAGAATAATCCTAAAAACGATACTGATTTGAAAAAATTAACAGAATTAGTGTATAAAACTGAATATAATAAAGGAAAAATGAGAGATGATGTATTACAATACGTTGAGGATAAATATAAGGATAAATTAAAAGAAATAGTAGGATTATCAGTTCCAGATGCTAGAAAAATAATTACATCATTTATTATTGATAATAACTTAGGGACTAAAATTCTTGAAATAATGAATAGGCCAGTATATTGTAGATGTGGAAATGAAGTGGTCGTGAAGATATTAAAGGATCAATGGTTTTTAGATTATGGAAATCCAGAATGGAAAGCGTTAGCTAAGAAGCTATTATCTTCAATGAGAGTAGTGCCAGATGAGGTAAGAAAAGACTTTGAATATGCTTTGGATTGGCTACAAAAAAGAGCATGCGCTAGAACTAGAGGATTAGGTACTCCATTACCATGGGATAAAAAATGGATAATTGAAAGTTTATCTGACTCCACTATTTATATGGCATTCTATACTATTGCTCATAAAATAAGAGAAAATAAGCTTCATGCGTCTCAATTAACCTTAGACTTTTGGAACTATGTTATGTTAGGTAAAGGAAATATAGATGAAGTAGCAGTATCTACTAAAATACCTAAAAACATTATAGAAGATATAAGAAAGGAGTTTACGTATTGGTATCCTTTAGATATGAGGCATAGTGGTTCTGATTTAATTCCTAACCATCTATCTTTCTTCATATTTAATCATGCTGCAGTATTTCCAGAAAATCTATGGCCAAGAGGAGTTGCAGTAAATGGCCTAGTCTTGTATGAAGGAAAGAAAATGAGTAAATCATTGAGAAACATAATACCTTTAAGAAAAGCCATTAGAATTTATGGTTCTGATGTGATTAGAATTGTATTAGCTGCATTAGCCGACATGGGTTCAGAGAGTAACTTCACGGATTCTTCAGCCAAGGCTGTGTCTGATACTCTAAAGAGATTTTATGATATCTCTTCTTCATTATCACAATATAAGGGAGAGACTTATGGAATGGAAGAGAGATGGTTATTGTCTAGGTTAAATGATGTAATCAAATTAGCTACGCCATTAATGGATCAAATGAGATTTAGAGAAGCTTTGAATATGATATTGTTTGGATTGTTATCTGATATAAACGAGTATTTCGAAATGATTAAGGCTGAAAAGAGAGATCCTAATGGGAAAGTGCTAAAAGAAGTTTTAGAAGGATGGACTAAATTAGTATCACCTTTTGCTCCTCATTTAGCTGAAGAAATATGGAGCTTATTAGGTAAAGACGGTTTTGTATCAATAGAAACATGGCCAACATATGATGAAGGAAAAATTGATATTAAAACTGAGCTAATTCATGAGTATCATCATGACCTAATTGATGACGTTAAGGCAATCTTAAACGTATTTAAAGGTACTCCTAAAATTATCAAAATATATGTAGCAGAAGATTATAAAATGAAATTACTAAAAGATGCTATTGAAGTTTTGAATTCTGGTGGTACTTTAAAGAATTTCATGTCAACGCATAAGCCAAAGAATAGTAATGAAGCAAAGGAGAACCAGAAGATTTTCGAATATGCTAATAGTTTAAGTGATTATATGAAAAAACTAGCATTATATGATATTAATGAGGAAGAAGTAATAAAGGAAGGGATTCAGTATATTCAATATAAATTAGGTATAGAAGTAAAAGTAGAGAAATTTAACGATGAAATAAAGAAAAAGTATAATAAAGATTCATTACCATTAAGGCCTGCAATTATTATTGAGTGATTTTAGTTACTTTATTTTTGTCTATCTCTATTTTATTTATTTCCTTTAGAAATAATAGCTTTTCTTTGATTTCTTCTTTTGTTGTGTTAAGTTTTTTAGAAGAGATATTAAGAAGGTCTTTTAAATCGCAGGTACCTCCTAAATCATTAATTATATTTAATATTTCAGTATAAGTATTATCTAATCTTTCTTCGATAATTTTTCCTTCATTTATTTTGAATAATGAGATTACATTATCTTTTACTATAGCCTTGTATAAATTATTGCTTGTTTTATCAATTTTTATTTTTATGGCATCAATTTTTAGATTTTTATATGAAGTAATTAAAGAGAATTTTTTATCCGGTATTTCTTTTTCGCTTTCTGCTTCAAATATTAGCAATGCAGAGTTTTCGTCACATCTTATAGGAAAATCAATTTCATAAGGATAAAATTCCCATTTTATTTTTCCGTAATTTGCTATACATATATTTTTATTTCGTTTTTTGTGTAATATAGATGCGAAATTCATCAAAATAGTTAAGTTTACAGAATAGTAGTATGAGATAATTAAACTTGAATTGTCTATTATATTCTCTAAAAACATTTTTACTTTTTTCAACGAAAAGTTTTTAAAGTTATTTATACTGTTTTAGTTAGGGTTTCTTATTGCACCAACCGATTTAATTCCAAAATGGTTGAAAGAATCTAAAGAATACGATTATAGTGATATAAAAGAAGGATTAAGACTACATCTTAATGAATCTCCATACTCTCCTCCAGATTTTATAATTCAAGAAATAACAAAATATTTAAGTCAAGGTAATAGATATCAGCACCCAGACTTATCAGCTAGGTTTAAAGATCTTGTGGCTGAATACAACAAAGTAGAACCATCAAATATTTTTCCAACACCAGGTGGAGATGGAGCTTTAAGATCGATGTTCTACAATTTTGCAAATCCTGGAGATACTGTAGTGTATAACTATCCATCTTATAGTATGTATTCTGTTTATTCTTCAGTAAGGGGATTAAAGGTAAATAGGGTAAATCTTTTGGAAAATGGAGATTGGTGGAAAGAGGATCTGGATAAATTATATGATCTTTCAAAAAATGCCAAAATAGTAGCAATAGATGATCCTAATAATCCAACTGGTTCTCCTATGTTAAAGGCTGATAAAAAATTAATATCTGCTTTAGCAGAAAATACTAAAGGTTTTATAATATTTGATGAAGCATATTATGAATTTTCAGGATATTCAGTATCTTCTTTAATTAACGAATATCCAAATATTGTAATTGTTAGAACACTAAGCAAGGCTTTTTCTCTTGCATCTTTTAGAGTAGGATATTTGATAGGAAACAAAGAAGTTATAGATGCACTAAATAAAACTTCTACTCCCTTTGATGTAGCTCTACCATCGTTAATTGCAGGAATTGTAGCAATGGAAAATCCATCTTACGCTAAAAATATAGCTAATGAGATATCTGAAAATAGAGAATTTTTGTATAATGAGTTAAAGAAGTTAGGCTTACATGTTTATAAGTCAGTAACGAATTTCCTCTTTATAAAAGACGATAGAGATTTGCTAAATCCTCTTTTAACTAGAAAAATAGCTATAAGAAAGCCTATAAATGGTTATTATAGAATAACTGTAGGAACAAAAAAGCAATGTGAAATTTTAATAGAAAATTTAGGTGATATTCTTGAAAATAGCAATACCAAATAAAGGAAGATTACAACAACCTGTCTTACAATTTTTGTCCTCAGTAGGAATTAAACCCTTAGCCAGCGACGAAAGAGCATTAATATTACCTACAAGTTGGGATGGAGTTCAACTAGTTATGATGAGGACAGAAGACATCCCTAATTTAGTAGAAGCAGGAGCTTCGGATATTGGAATAACAGGTCACGATTATGTAGTAGAATCAGAAGCAGAAGTAGAAGAATTAGTTAAATTAGATTTTGGAAAAGCCAAAATAGTTCTGGCAGTACCTCAAAGTTGGCAGATTAGTAGTATAAGCGAATTAAGAGGTAAAGAGATAAGAATAGCAACAAAATATTATAACATTGCAAAATATTATCTTGAAAAGAACGATATAAAAGCTAAAATAGTAAAAATAAGTGGAGCAGCAGAAGTTATGCCATCATTGGGAGCAGCAGATGCAATAATTGATGTTGTAAGTACAGGTACTACATTGAAATTACATGGATTAAAGCCTTTAGATGATGTAATAGAATCTTATGGTGTAGTAATAGGCAATAAATATTGGATGAAAACAGAAGAAGCTGAAAGAATCAACTTAGTACTAACAATGATGAAAGGAGTAATGAGTGCTAGGGGTAAAAAAATGATATTTATGAATGTAGAAGATAGATATCTGGATAATGTATTATCTTCATTACCTGCAATGTTATCTCCTGCGATATCTAGGCTAAGCAAATCCGATGCATGGGAAGTAGTTACAGTTGCGGAAGAATCTCAATTACCTGAAGTTATAGCTAAAGCTAAGGCAGCAGGGGCTAAAGATATTGTAGTATTAAATATAGAGAAGGTAGTAAAATAATGAAAATAGTACCCAGTATTGATATAAGTGAAGGAAAAGCAGTAAAAAGAATAAAAGGAATAAAGAATTCCGGACTTATATTAGGAGATCCAGTTAAAATAGCAGAGGAAATATATTCAGAGGGATACGATTTTATACATGTAGTTGATTTAGATTCTGCTGAAGGTTCAGGTAATAATGAGAAAGAGATCTCTTTGATAGCTAAAATAGGTTTTGATAAAATAGAAGTAGGTGGAGGAATAAGAAGTTATGATAAAGCAAATAAATTGTTTTCATTAGGCGTAACTGATATAGTAATTTCTACACTTCCATTTACTAATTTACAGGAATTTAGAAAAATATCTACAGAATTAGGCAATAAAACTATGATTTCTATAGATTATTGTAATGATGTAGTTTTAATAAAAGGATGGAAAGAAAAAGGAGGAAAAATATCAGATGTTTTGTTGCAATTATCCAAATATGATGTGGAAGGAATTATTTTTACATATGTTTGTAATGAAGGTACTAAGCTTGGTATTGATGAGAATGTAGGAAAATATGTTAATTTGATTAAAGGAATTAAAGGTTATGCTGGAGGTATAGGAAAAATAGAAGATTTACAAGATTTAAAAAATAAAGGAATAGATTTTGCAATAGTAGGTATGTCTTTTTATTCTGGAAATCTTAGAGGTGTTAAGGTTGTATAACAGAAATTCATCAATAAAGAGAGAAACTAAAGAAACTACAATACAAATTTATTTGAATATAGATTCTCCAGGCAAAATAGAAGTGAATACGCCTGTGCCATTTTTCAATCACATGTTAAACTCTTTGCTATATTATATGAAAAGTTCAGCTTCAATAATAGCTGTTGATCATCAAAATTACGATGATCATCATATAGTAGAAGATACAGCGATTACTTTAGGTCAAGCATTAAAAGAAGCTTTAGGTGATAAAAAAGGGATAAAGAGATTTAGTAGTATCTTCATTCCTATGGACGAGGCTCTAGTTTTAGTTGCTTTAGATATTTCTGGTAGAGGTATGGGTATTACTGAATTAGATCTAAAAAGAGAACAAATAGGTGGTTTATCTATGGAAAACGTTCCTCATTTCTTTTCATCTTTTGCTATTAATTCTGGAATAACATTGCATATTAAGAAATTCAGGGGAGAGAACGAGCACCATATAGTTGAAGCAGCTTTTAAGGGATTAGGACTTTGCTTATACGAGGCTACTAGAATAGTTTCTAACGAAGTTCCTAGCACGAAGGGATCTTTATGACAAAAAGGATTATAGCTTGTCTAGATGTTAAAAATGGAAGAGTAGTAAAAGGAGTAAATTTTCTGAATCTTAAAGATAAAGGAGATCCAGTAGAGTTAGCATCAAAATATGAAGAAGAAGGAGCTGATGAAATAGTATTTTTGGATATTTCTGCAACCATAGAAGGAAGAAAAACTCTTCTGGAAGTAGTTAAAAATACTGCGAGTGTATTGTCAATTCCTTTAACTGTAGGAGGAGGAATAAGATCAGTAGATGATGTTTCTAAGATTCTATCTTCCGGAGCTGATAAGGTTAGTATAAATACTGCAGCTGTTGAGAATCCTAATATAATTTCAGTAGCGTCAGAAGAATTTGGAGCTCAAGCTATAGTAACGGCTATTGATGCTAAGCTTTTAGCTAATAAATGGATTGTATATACAAAATCCGGTACCTATAATACGGGATTAGATGCTATAGAGTGGGCACAAAAAGTTGAAAGATTGGGATCAGGAGAAATTCTATTAACTAGCATAGATAAAGACGGTACAAGAAATGGCTATGATATTGATTTAACTAGAAGAGTAGTGGAAAGTGTTAACATACCAGTAATAGCTAGTGGTGGTGCAGGCAAAATGGAAGATTTTTTTGAAGTTTTAACTTATGGAAAAGCTGATGCTGCTTTAGCTGCAGGAGTATTTCATGATGGAATAATAAGAATAGTTGAGCTTAAGAATTACTTAAAAAATAAAGGAGTTGAAGTAAGAATATGATAATTAATTCTTTACCTGAAACTAGGCTAATTAGTTTTGAGGATGTTCTGGATAAGGTAAAAAAGATTGTTGAAGATGTGAAAGAAAGAGGAGATGCTGCATTAATAGAATATACAGAAAAATTCGATGGAATCAAATTAAATGAAATAAGAGTTTCTAAAACTGAAATAGATAATCAGTCTAAAAAAATAGATAATAATCTAAGAAATGCTATAGAAATTATCATAGATCAACTAAAAGAATTCCATTTGTCAACTATGCCTCCACAAATGGGTGGAGGAAAAAACGGAATAGAATTTGGGATAATGTGGAAACCAATAGAAAAGTTAGGAATATATGTCCCAGGAGGTAAAAAATTATATCCTTCCACTTTGTTAATGGCTTCAATACCAGCACTTGTGGCTGGCGTTAAGGAAATTTACGTAGCCACACCTACTAAGGGTGAAATAGATCCGGCAATAGCTTACATATCTAATAGACTTGGAATTAAGGAAGTATATAAAATAGGTGGAGCTCAAGCTATTTCTGCTCTAGCCTACGGTACTACCAGTGTAACAAAAGTTGAAAAAATAGTAGGACCAGGGAACGTTTATGTTCAAGCTGCTAAGTATTTAGTAAGTAAAGACGTTGGAATAGATGGAATAGAAGGTCCAACTGAACTAGTTATTATAGCAGATGATTCTGCTAATCCAGAATATTTAGCAGACGATTTATTTGCTCAAGGAGAACATGGAGACTCAAGCCTTTTAGTTTTAATATCGTTATCTGATAAAATAGCTAAAGAAGTAGAAAAAAGATTATCTTCATCTGATAGAAAATATTATGTTGTGTTGGCTAATGATTTAAAAGAAGCTATAGAATATGCTAATAAAATAGCGCCAGAGCATTTATCTTTGCAGATTAAATGCCCTAGAGAAGCTTTGAAGCTAGTTAAAAATGCTGGAGCAGTAACCTTAGGAAATACTCCTCCAGCTATTATAGATTATAATGCAGGACCTAATCATATTTTACCTACAAATGGATGGTCTCGCTTTAAGGGTGGTCTAACAATTTACGACTTTATTAAACCTATCACTTATGCAAATTCAAGTTCTCCAAATAAAGACTTAATAAATGCTGGAATAACTTTAGCTAAATATGAGGGTTTTGTTATTCATGCAAAGAGTATAAGTGATAGATATGAGTGAAAATGAAATATTAGATAAATTATATAATATAATTCTTGATAGGCTTAGAAGTATGCCAGAGAATAGTTATACTGCTGAATTGGCTAAGAAAGGTAAAGGTTACATAGCTAGAAAAGTTGGAGAAGAAGCAGTGGAAGCAATTGTTGCATCTTTGGACGAAGGAAGAGAAAGATTCATTTCTGAAGCAGCAGATCTTATTTATCATTTATGGGTTTTAATGGCAGTTGAAAATGTTAGTCCAGATGATTTATATAAGGAATTAAAGAGGAGGATGAAATGAAAGCCATAGTAATTAATTATGGTGTAGGAAACTTATTTAGTATATCGTCTGCATTAAAAAGGAATGGATTTGATGTAGAAATAAGTGAGGAGTTAAAGGAGGCTGATTTAATAGTTTTTCCAGGAGTTGGATCTTTTTCAGCTGTGTCTAAATTCATAAATGATAGAAAAGATAAAATAAATGAGCTTCGTAATAACGGAATAAGTTTCTTAGGAGTATGTTTGGGCATGCAAATAATGTTTGATGAAGGTACTGAAGGTGGATATTCTAAAGGTTTGGGATGGTTTAAAGGTAAAGTAGATAAAATAGACGCGCAAGTTAAGCTTCCACATATAGGTTGGGATAAAATATATAACTTAGGAAATTGTGAATTAGCGGAAAATTTGGATGGAAAATATGCGTATTTCGTTCATAGTTATGTAGCTTATACTAAAGATAATATAGCAATGATAAGTCATTATGGTATTGATTATCCAGTTATGATATGCAAAGATAATATTGTTGGTACTCAGTTTCATCCAGAAAAAAGTAGCAATACAGGAAAAATTTTCTTTTATAATTTAAAAAGGTGGTTAAAATCTTAAAGATGTCTGAAGATGAAGCAAATAAGATTATAAAATTACTAAATTTTAGACATGAGGAAGATACAGTTATTGGAATTTTGCAACATTTTAAGACTAAGCAAGTTTTAATGGTAGGAAACATGAATAAAGAAGCAGTTTTTAAGACTCTCACTAGTGGTTATGCTCATTTTTGGTCATTGAGTAGAAAAAAACTTTGGCTAAAGGGAGAGACTAGTGGACATTTTCAAATAGTTGAAGATTTATTTATTGACTGCGATGAAGATGCACTGGTTTTTCTAGTAAATCCTTTAGGACCTACGTGTCATACTGGAAATCAATCTTGTTTTTATAGAAATTATATAGAATTTATAAAATATAATCCTAAACAATCTCAAGAAAAAACAGAATAGAAGAATTATTAATAATAATAAAAATTCTACGTTTTTATAGCTAACTATTAATTTGTGTTGTGCATAATATTTCTATGGTAGAAATGTCACAGATAAATATAGACGAATGGAAAAAGAAAATTATGGAAGGATTATCTCAAGTTTATGATCCAGAAATTCCAGTAGACATAGTAAATCTAGGATTGATATACGAGTTAAAAATTTCTAATGATGGAGACGTATACATAAGACTTGGACTTACTGCTCCAGGTTGCCCAGTTATTGATGATTTAGTTTATACAGTTGAGCAAGTAATTAAAGAATCAGTACCAGCGAAAAGCGTAGATGTAGATATTGATTTAGATACTCAATGGACTCCACTAAAAATGTCTGCAGAAGGAAGAGAGAAGTTTAAAAAACTTTATGGTTATGATATTGTAGAAATGTGGGTTCAAACTTATGGTTTGCCTACTCAAGACTCTACACAAGAACAGAAGTCATAAAATCTAGTACTTTTTGTGTTTTATTATGTCTTGGAGTTTATTAGACCTCATAAGAAGCAATCCGGACTTATTGATAGATAGTCTAAAGAAGAGGAATATGGATACTTCTCTAGCTTTAAAGGCAGTAGAATTAGATAAGAAATGGCGTTCTACACTACAAGAAGTTGACAAATTAAGACATCAGCATAATCAAATAACTTCTCAGATACCTAGAGTTTCTCCAGATGAAAGAAAAGCAAAAATTGAAGAAGCTAAGAAATTGCTTCAAGTTTTAGAAAATAAAGAAAAAGAACTAAAACAAATAGAAGAAGAAAGAGATAATATAATAAGAAGCCTTCCTAACATATTAGCAGAAGACGTTCCAATAGGACCTGATGAGAATTACAGTATTCCGATAAAATTCTGGGGAAAATTTAGAGTTTATGAAAAAGATCTAGAAGAATTCAATAAGCAACTAGCTAATCATCAAGTAGATTATGAAATACTAAAATGGAAACCTAAAGGTCATGCTGATATGCTCGAAAGTGTTTTAAAATTAGAAAATACAGAGAAGGCATCGCAAGTTTCAGGATCCAGATTTTATTATCTTTTTGATGATATAGTTTGGTTGGACTTTTCTCTCTTGCTTTATGCTATAGATGTGATGACATCTAAAGGATACAGACTTGTATTACCACCTTATATGCTTAGGGGAGAGATAATTTATTCAGTAATCGATATGGACACTTTTAAAGATGCTATATATAAAATAGAAAATGAAGATTTATACTTAATAGCTACTGCGGAGCATCCTTTAGCAGCTTTATATTATAAAGAAGATATTGAGAAAGAGAACTTACCTATAAAGCTAGCTGGAATAAGTCCTGCATTTAGGAAAGAAGCGGGAGCAGCTAATAAGGATTTAAAAGGAATTTTCAGAGTCCATCAATTCCATAAAGTTGAGCAATTTATTTACTGTTTACCAGAAGATAGTAAAAAGCTTCACCAAGAGTTATTGAATAATGTTGAAGAGATTTTCCAAGGATTGGAAATTCCTTATAGGATTATAAATATAGCGTCTGGAGATTTAGGCGCTTGTGCGTTTAAAAAATATGATTTAGAAGCGTGGATGCCAGCTCAAGCAAAATTTAGAGAAATGGTTAGTTGTAGTAATTGTACAGATTGGCAAGCATTTAGAATGAAGATAAGATACATAGATAGAAAGGCAGGAAAGAAAGGGTATGTTCATACTTTAAATAGTACAGCTATTGCTAGTACAAGAACTATTACTGCTATTTTAGAGAATAACCAAAACGAAGACGGATCTGTAACTATTCCTAAAGTGTTAAGAAAATATCTAGAACCATTCAATAAAGCTCCAAAAGACTATATCTATCCAAGAAAGAAATAATTAAAAATTTTATTTTTATGCCTTTAAATTTGATTCCAAGTATTCTTCTACTTTTTTCATTTTTCTCTTTGCAGCGGCTAGGAATAATTTTAATGTTAGTCTTACTGGATAATATAATGGTCCTTTCATATAGTATTTATTAATTATATCTTCAGCCCAATAAACGTCATGCCAGAACACTTTCTTATATAATTCTATATGTGCATCACTTAATTTTACTCTAGTGAACCAATCTCTATTCTTAAAGAATCCCATAGGAACGAAGAACATTGGAACTAGAATACTTCTATAGGATCTTAAATTGTCTACTAGTTCAATAGTCCTATATACGTCTTCTTCTTTTTCTTCAGGTAAACCTATAATCATTGTACCTGCTGGTATAATATTGTGTTCATGCATTATTTTGAATGCTTCTTCAACGGTTTCTGGATAACTATCTGGCTTGTATGGTGCTGATTTAGCTGGCATTATTTCTTTTGCTAATCTTACTGATCCTGTTTCTATTCCTACTTCTACTCCTAAGTATTTTTGTTCTTCGTTTTCATATATTATCTCTGATAGCTTAGAAATTAAACCATATTTTTCTTCTGAATATCTTATTGCTGCTAGGCTAGCATGACTCCATGCTATAGTTCTATAATATTTTTTCACTAATTGATGTAATTTAATTAAAGGTTCTGGTCTAGGTAAAATTCCTACAGCACCATAAAAGAGCACGTCATCACTATGTATTACTCCATCTTTTATTCCTGCTTTAACATTTACTTGTAGCTCTCTTTCTATTTTCTCTAAAGGATAATATCTTGTTGGCCTTAAAGTGACAGAACAGAATCTGCATGATCTTGCACATCCTCTCATAACTTCTATTAAACCGTTTACACTTCCACCTTTTATGTCTGGAATGTCTTCTAATGATGGGACATCGTCTCCGCTAACATAGGTATATTTAGGTAATGGTTCTCCATCTAAAATCATTTGAGCTAATTTTACTATTACTTTCTCTCCTTCCCCGTCAACTAACGCGTCAACGCCTAATTTTTCTATCATATCTTCTCTCCATAACCATTGCCACGTTGATGGTCCTCCTACTAGTATTTTCATTCCATTCTTTTTACCTTCAGCTATCTCTGGTTTATTTATTAATTCTTGAAAACTTTTGTAATTTATAGGCTCTTTCTTTGTTATACCCCACCACGTTGAAGATGGTGGTCCAAAAGCGAAATAATCGTGATGAGAAAATAATAATGCTTTTGCGTTTTTAGTATATCTTCCTATATAGTCTGGATCTATTATTGCTGCGTTAAATCCTTCATCTATTAGTTTTGCTTCTATTTTTCTCATTCCATAAGGAGCTTCTACTGGTCTTCCATATTCATCAGTTTTCATTTTTGGACAAGCTAACCATTTCCAGGCTTTTTCTGGAATTCCAACAGCTGGTCCAGTTCCTAAGAAACCCAAGAACTCTTTATGATGGTGGTTTGTCATCAAACAACGATCTGTAGTTATTATAAAGTCAAAATCCATTTAATCACCTAAACGTAAAATCTAGCTTTTCTTAATATTTTCTTTAAATCATCTGGTATATTGTTTTTATCTATCGTTTTTGCGTCATCTGTTTTAGGTGACCATTCCTTATCATTAATTGGATAAGTTTTAATTTCAGAAATAGAATAAATTTTTTCTCCTTTTTCATTTTTTAGCTCTTCAATAAGAATTTGCTTTTTCTCTAGATCTAGAATATACTTATTAGTTGTCTCCGAGATCTTCATACTTAATACAATGTATCTAAATCAGTTATAACTTTTACTCTGTTAAAGAAATATTTAAAGTATCATAACTTAAGTATTTTGTTTCTTAAAGAAAGAAATTAACTAAATATTATATTATAGATCAATAATAAGGTATTTTTAAATATTGCTATATAGAAATCTATTTATCTTAACTTAATATTATGTGTATATGCTAGTCTCTCCTATATTAAAAATAAAAATGAAATAATTTATTAATCTTCATCATTTTCTTCTGAGCCTTCGAACTCATCTCTTAATAATTCCAATCCTATTTCTTTATAATATTCTTCTCTTTCTTGTTCTAACTCGTCTTCGTCTCTTTTTCTTCCTTCTTTTTCACTCACTATTGATGTCGTAAGTACTTTATTATTTTTTGAAGCTTCTTTAATTTCATATGCTTTTTTGTCTTTGTTATCCATTTCTTTTTCATATCCGCACTTTTTGCATTTTAGTATCTCTTTTCCATCCTTCTTTACTGGAATCATTAAGCCTCCACATTTAGGACAGAATTGCATACTAATGCACCAATAAATAATATACGGCGATAACATTATATATAAGGCTTTTGCATGTATTTGTTATATTTTAATTCTTGGATCTTCCTTGACTACGTTTAATACTATGCTTGTATAAGTTCTTTCAATTTTAGGATTTTTTAGCAATTGTTTTAAGAACGCATCTAAGTCTTCAACGTTTTTAAATTTAGATATTATTACTACATCATATTCTCCTACTACATCGTAAACTGCTACTACATTGTCTGAACTAGCTATTTCTCTTTCGAATTCTGTTAAATGTTTACCATCTACTTTTGCCATTATTACAGCAGACAGAGAATATCCTAACTTAGTGTAATCTACTAATGCTGTAAAACCTCTAACTATTCCTTCTTGAACTAGACGGGTTAGTCTATTATGTAAAGTAGCTGGAGATACATTCATCTCTTCTGATAATCTCCTTAAACTAGTTCTTGCATCTCTTAATAATTCTATAAGTAATTTTCTATCTACTGTATCCATATCTACGTTTCTTTTATTGTTTGTAGACATATATTTCGTTAATTCTATCATAGTTCTAGTTAAAAAATTTTCATTTAAACTAGATATCCTCATACAAACTTTGGTTTCAGTTTTAAAACACTAATAGTTTAAATAGGCTAGAATTTAGATAACCTTAATTTGAGTTAACCCTTCTAATATTAATTGGACTCCAAATGCAGCAATTATTATTGCAGTAAATCTTCCAGCTGCTACAGTACCTGTTCTTCCTAGAATTTTAACTAATAATGGACCTATTCTTAATACTATATAAGTTATTAGGGCTGCTATTAAACTACCTATAACTAAATATAGAACTCCATATGTAACAGATAAAGTAACTAAGGCTGCCATTGTACCTGGTCCAACTATTAAAGGTGTAGCTATTGGAGTTACTGCTGCTTCTACAAGATTTCTTCCTAAAAATCTTAATTGCTGAAATCCACCCATTGTATCAATTCCTAGGTATATAAGAATTATACCGCCACCTATTTCTAATGATGCTGGAGATAATCCTAAAAAATCTAAAAATGCTTTTCCTATTAATGAAAAAAATACTAAAAGAATTAGAATAGCTATTTCTACTTTATTTATTAGATAAGTCCAAGAAATTTTTGTCTCTGATGATTGTGACGCTTCTTCATATAAAGCTAGTAAATATGGTATTATAGAAAAAGGATCCATTATTGCGAATAATTTTATTGCTATTACAAAGGTTTGAGATAATTCCATAATTATTCTAATAGGTTTAAAACTTCTTTGAGATTTTTAAGTTTTTCATTATCATCTTTAGTAGATAGAGCTATTAATAGTTTAGAAATAATTTTATATATGTTGGATATTTCTTTTTTGCAGTCATCGTTCTCTTTTTCTAGTTTTTCCACCTTAGTTTGCAAATTTTGTACTGTTAGATAAACTTCTCCTAATACTTGTTCTAAATTATTTGATTCATGTTCGTGCTGATGCTCGTCGTGATGTTCTGATTCTACTTCTCTTTGTATTTCTTCAAGATCTTCATCTGTTTTAGGAATCTTGTCTATTCTCAGTTTCATCTTCTCCCTCCAAGTCAACATTACCTACGGTTGTATCATTTGTTATCATCATTTTTCCTATACCCATTTTTAAATAATGTTTTATTACTATTGAAATTTTTCCTGCTGCTCTTATTGGGATGCACTCAGATTCTACTTCATCTCCATCAGTAGTTTTAACTACCACCTTAGCTAGTGTTTTCTTTTCATCACAATACTCAACATTTACCGATTCTACTTTTCCTAAAAACACAAGTCCTTCTAGGTCTCTTCCCTTCATTACGGCCCTCATTTTTTCACTGAAATACCTAATATGTTTTCAAGTTTTAATCCCTTTTTATTCAAATATGAGTACAAGCCTTTCCTTATTCTTGGTATATAATTGAAACCTTTATCTATTAGTACAGTTCCTAATCCTACTAGTTTAGCACCTACACTTATCATACTTAGCACATCTCTATAAGAAAATACTCCTCCCACTCCAATTATATCTGTATTATATTCAGCATATATATCTCTAATTATCCTTAACGCTAATGGAAATATGCATTTACCTGATATTCCACCCGTTCCATAACTTAAGACTGGTTTGAATTCTTCAGTATCAATGTATAATCCTTTTAAGGTATTAATTAGCGTTAGCCCATCAGCGCCTGCTTCTAAAGCTTTTCCTGCAATTTCTAGTATATTTTCCCATGGACCTAGTTTTACGAAAACGGGTTTATTGACAGATGATTTTACGTTTTTTACTATTTCATGAGCAATATTAGCTAAACTTTCTCCATATCCTTTTCTATTTGGACTGCTAACGTTTATTTCTATCAGATCTGCTTTCTTTTGAGCTATTTCTGCGGATTTTACTATTTCATTTATATTATTTCCGCCAATACTTATGAATAATTTGCAATTAACTTTAATATCATTTACAGTTTTTATACCTGGATTTCCTAATCCAATAGCATTCATATAGCATTTATCGGCGAATTTAATTACTGTTGGAGGATTATGTGGTTCAATAGGATTTAGAGTAAATGTTTTTGTAGTTAATGCCGATGGTTTGTATTTTTCACATATTTTCTGCATAAATCCTGGAATATCTGGAATTATTCCTGATGCTATAATTAAAGGATCTTCAAAATTCAGATTTGCTACTTTCAATCGCATTCACTCCTCTTATTGGATAAACTTCATTTCCATCATATGCTATCTTTCCTTCCACTATAGTGGAGTAGATTGATATATCTAAAGGATAATAGTCTAACGGCGTTTCGACTACTTTAGTATATTCAGTATGGTATTTCCAGTTCTTGCTAAAGTCTACTATGGTAAAATTGGCTACATTGCCTTCTTTTATTTCTCCGTATTTGGTTAAACCTATAATTTTAGCTGGATTTTCAGCTAGCAGTTCTACGGCTCTATTATAACTTATAATACCTTTTTTTGCTAGGCTATATATGAATGGTGTAGTAAAAGATATACCAGCTATGCCTGGAGAACATAATTCGTATGGCAAAGATTTTTCTTTGTTACTATGAGGTGCATGATCACTTACAACTGTATCAGCTTCAAATAACGCATTTAACAATTTTCTTCTTTCTGTAAAGTCTCTTATTGGTGGATTTACTTTGCTTAAGCAATCTTTTTCTCCATTTACTATTAAATGGTGTGGAGTAAAGTCAGTTGTAAATCCTAGAGATTTTGCTAATCTTATAGTTTCTATGTTCGTTGCATGAGTAATATGAAAATGTCCTTTTACTAAATATAAGGAAGCTAATTCTTGCCATAATGATCTTAAGTTTCTAAACTGATTTGTAGATAATGGTAATTCTGGGTGTAATATTTTTAATTTTATTGAATTAAATACAAACTGTAATTCTTCTTTTTTATCTAGATCTTCTGGAAATACTTTATATCCTGCTATAGGTAAATTTTCTACTGTTTTGTCTGTAGTTACTCCAGAATAGAGTCCATAATCGCATCTTGAATAATTTTCAAATTCTCTAAACTTTTCTAATATAGTTTTTGAATTGTTTAATACTGGTTTGGTGTTTGGCATATCAAATATTGTAGTTATTCCTCCATATACTGCTTCTGACGTTGCTGAAGTTACTGTTTCTTTGTAAGATAATTCTAAACCTCGAGTATGTACATGAATATCTATTGATCCTGGAAAAATTACAGTATAATCAGGAAACATTATGTCAGGTCTACAGTCTTTTCTTATATCTTTTATTTTTCTATCAAAATTTATGCAACCTTCAGTTATTTCCTTATTATAATATATTTTTCCTTTAATCCACAAGTTCTTTCACCTTAATAAAAGGGCCTTCGATACAAGGAAGTATCTTATTGTTTATATTACAAACTCCGCATACACCTAAGCTACAATTCATTTTTACCCATCTGACATAAACGTAAGCATTTTTTGGGAGATTACTTATTTCTTCTTTTGGAACAGAAGATATTATAGTGTCCCAATCTCCCGTTATTTCATTCACTTTTTCAAACTCTGTGTTGCAGTCTTCACAAAATACGCTTATTTTTTTACCTTGCCTAGAAGCGTATCTAAGAGGATAAATTAGATCGTAATATAGTTTGCCTTTTCCTATGCCTAAAATTTTATCGCCTAATTTTATCGGTTTTCCTAAAGGTCCTTTTACAAGGATTTCATTTTTTTCTTTTAATAGTTTAATTATTTTTTCTGACTCTATATATAGAGAAAGAATATTATTGTGATAGTCACCTACACCTAATGGGATTTCAGAAATAGAAGGAAAAATAATAGAAATGAAATGGCCAGGTAATAAATTCATTCTTATATCTAATTTTACTTCAAATATTTCGCTATTAATTTTTGAAATTGATAAAAGTTTTGCATATTTCATGATAATATTTGCCTCAGTACATCTTCTTCTGTTATGTATGTTTCACAGTAATCGCATTTTAGTATTAACGGAGATTTGCTTTCTTTAATAAACCTGGATTTAGCTTCTATATCGTTATTTGTTATGCAACTTGGATTTGGGCATTTTAGTAATCCTTCTACTTTTTCTGGAATGTCTAATTTTCTTTTTTCTATTACTTCATAATCTTTAACAATATTTATTGTTGCTGTTGGAGCTATTAGGGTAATTAATTGTGCTTCTTTCTCAGTGATTGATCTTCCATCAATTTTTACTATATCTTTTCTTTGCATTTTTTTGCTTTCGACGTTCATTACTAATGCTACTCTATTTCCTTCATTTCCTTTTATGCCTAAAACTTTGAGCACAGCAAGTGCTCTTCCTGCAGGAATATGATCTATTACTGTTCCATTCTTTAGTTTACTTACAATAAGTCCGTTTTTCATTATTGCTCACCTAATACTGAATATAATAATGCCATTCTAATAGGAACAGCCAAAGATGCTTGATAGAAATATTTAGCTTGAGGTGTTGAATCTATTTTTCTATCTATTTCATTAACTCTTGGTAAGGGATGTAGTATTATAGATTCTTTTTTCATTTTATTTACTAGATTTTCATCTATTTTGTAACTCTCCTTAACTTTTTCATATTCCATTTCATCTGCAAATCTTTCTTTTTGTATTCTTGTGATATATAGCACATCTAAGTCTGAAATAATATCGTAAGGATTATTTAACTCTTTTATTTCATAATTCAAATCCTTTAAAATTTCCTTTCTAGCAGATAATGTAGGAGGAGATATAAGATATACAATTTTAGGTTTAAATCTCGTTAATCCTCTTAAGAGACTATTTACTGTTCTTGCATATCTTAAATCTCCTAAAATTCCAAATGTTAGATTATCTATTTCTCCAAAAGTCTTGTATACAGTATATAGGTCAATTAATGTTTGAGTTGGATGTTCATGCTTTCCATCTCCTGCATTTATTATTGGTTTATCAGAAATTTCTGATGCGAATTTAGCTGCTCCATCAAATTTATGCCTAATTATGATACAATCTGAGTAGTTTTCAAGCATTCTAATGGTATCTGCTAAATTTTCTCCCTTAGCTACTGAAGTACCTTCTGTAGAAGAGAAACCTATAATTTTGGCTCCTAATTTTTCTCCTGCAGTTGTAAAGCTTAATGCTGTTCTAGTACTTGGTTCGAAAAATGCTACTGATATTATTTTATCTTTAACTTCTATTTTTTTACCTTTTAATATTTCGTCAGAAAGGTGAAAAAGGGATAAGAAATCTTCTCTAGATAAGTCAAGAGCCGAAATAATATCTCTCAATAACGCCCTTGATGTTTATTAGCGAAAACTGTATTTAAACTCTTTTCTCAATATACATCGTCATGAATATAGGAGAAGTATTGTTGAATAGAAAATTGCTATTAATAGGCAATTTTATTTTAACATCAGGAAAAAATAGTCCATATTATTTAGATTTAAGAAGATTTCCTAACTATCCTGAATTTAACGAAATTGTTAATTTAGCTACTCAAAGGATAAGGGATATAAAAACTGACATGATAATAGGAATCGCAACAGGAGGAATACCTTTAGCATCTTTTATTGCATGTAAACTCAATAAGCCAATGGGATATGTGAGATCAGAAAAGAAAGGATATGGAACTGATAAGCTTTTAGAAGCAGATGTCAAAGATAAAGATATTTTAATTGTTGATGATGTAGCAACTACTGGAGGTTCTATTGAAAGAGCAGTGGAGGAAGTCAGAAAGAACGGAGGAATAGTAAATAATGCTTTTGTCATAATAGATAGAAAAGAAGGAGCTAAAGAAAAATTAGAAAAAATAGGCGTAAAATTAAATTATATTTATTCTATAGACGACGTGCTAAAAGAGATTGTAGATAAGCTAGGAGAAAACGAGAAAAAGCTGATTCAAGATTATCTGGTGAAAAATGTTGAATAAAATAATTTTTGCTATTGATGAAGTTCTAGATAAATCAATTCTTGATAATCTATTTGAATATATTTATGGTATAAAAATTGGTTATCCTTTACTCCTTAAAATAGGAGTTAATGAAACCATAAATTTAGTTCATAATTTTATAAAAAATGATAAGGAAATTATTATGGATTTAAAATTAGCAGATATAGATAATACAATGAAAAGCATAGTTTCTCAATTAGAATTTGCAGATTCGTATATTGCTCACTCTTTTATTGGAATAGAAGGCGCTTTAGACGAATTAAAGAAATATATTGATGAAAAAAATAAAAAATTATATCTATTGGCGTCGATGAGTCATAAAGGCTGGAACGATAATTTTTATCCTTATATAAAAAATGTAATAAGTAAAATAGATCCTTATGGTATAGTAGCTCCTGCTACTAAATTGCAAATTCTTAAAACAATTAGAAAAGATTTTCCTAAAAAGATTATAATTTCTCCAGGTATAGGAGCACAAGGTGGAGAATTTGGTGACGCACTGTGTTACGGAGCAGATTATGAAATCATCGGAAGGAGTATATATACTTCTAAAGATCCAATAGGGAAAATAAAAGAAATAGTAAAGCTTCAGGAGGAAAAAATAAATGTCTGCAAAGGATCAAATCCTTAGTAATAATGATATAAGTCTTAAGATTTCAAAACTGTACGAGCTTTTGACAACTGCAGAAGATGTGCATGAAATAACTGGAAATCCTCCTACTACAGATTTGAATTATGTTTACGGAAATGAAAAAAATGAAGATCTAGATGACTACGAATTATACAAAGTTGGACAGGGTAAGTTCCCATATTTTGTAATTTATGATCTTATTAAAGACGAGTATGTAAAATTTCTTCGTTACGTTATGCTACCTTATTCTCAAAAAACTATGGAAACTCAAATAGAATATATAAACTTTATTCTAGAAAATGGTAATTTTGCAATATTTCAAGGGGATGTAGATAAAGTCTCTATGCCTATGCCCAAGGGAATAGCATCATCACATACTCATCCTGGTATTTGCGTATTTTCTCATGTTGATATTAGTACTGCAGATGATCTATTTACTAAGGGTTATGTGGTAATAGCAGTAATGAATCCTAAGTGTATTTCATTATTTTACAGAAAAGGGGTATATACTGAAGACGATCAACAAGAATTGAAAAAACTTTACAAGAAAGTTAAAGATTCTAAAACTGTAGAAGACCTAAGAAAAGCTTATAACAGTTTTAATGCAGAGAATATAATCTTTACATCTTTTCTAATTTCTTAGCCATAATATTTATAGTGTTTTCTGCTATATCTACTGAATATCTACCAATCCTTCTAAAAGAGTCAGCAATTAAAAGTAACGATGTATTGTAGTCTGATGACTTTGATAAAATTTGTTTTGATATATTTTTGTGTAGCTCTCCTATCTCTTGATCCTTCTGTATGATTTTGTTTGCCATTTCGCGGTTCTCTTTCATGAAAGCCTCAATGGATTCTTTAAACGCTTGTAACGAGACTATTCCTAATTCTACTGGTTTGCTAGTATCTGCATTCTTAAGATCTTTTACTAGACTGGCAATTCTACTTGCGTGATCTGAAATTCTTTCTATAGATTTTATCACAGCATGAATATCTACTAATTGAGTTATATTGTAACCTTCTTCTTCTAAAATTTCAAAAGAAGAAACACTTAGCGTTAATTGTCTAGCTACATAGAAGTAGAATCTATCTACCTCATCGTCTCTTTCAATTATTTCTTCAGCTACTTCTGTATCCTTCGTCTTTAATGCATCTATACTATCTTTAACCATATTTTGTGATATAGAAGCAGCTCTAGAAATTGCCTTAGAAATAGGTAAATCTTTTTCATTTACTAAAAACTGGACTGTTATATTATTTGCATCTTCTTCTACTACTTCTGCACCTAATAGCCTTTTTCTGATTGAATCTTTAATTATCGTTCTATCTTCAGCTTTCATTTTATTGCAAATAAATGATACTGTAGTATAACCAGCCATATAGTAAGCTATAAATTCTCTAATTGCAAAGCTTGGGATCGCATTTTCGCATGTAATTATTGCTTTATTTTGTTTTGTTTCTAATTCTTTTCCTCTTGGCGTTATTATTAATTTTAGATTATTATCTTGCAAAATTTCTACTTCATCGCCTGGTTTTAATGATAATTGTTTAACCCAATTTTTTGGCAACGAAATTATATATGTTGATCCACCTGTCAGCTGGATCCTTCTAGAGATTGACGCTGGCATATATAGTGTATATATATTTAAGTATTTATATCTATAGATTCCTTTTTCTTCTCTTTTACCATATTTTCTGCTTCTTGAAGTATTTTCTTAGCATCTTCTTTTGCCTGGATGCGTATATTTTGTGGAATTGATATCGCGGAATAGAATTCATTATAGATGTTGTCTATTACGAGTGACATTTCTGGGTTGATTACTTGTGCCGTTTTCTTTAGTTCTTTTAGTGCTTCTATTACTGATGGTGCATTATTAACTATATAGCCTATATAGATTATAGTCTCTATTTTTATTTCAAGCATTTCTAGAAGTATATCTAATTGATCTAGAAAATCTGAAATTTTCTGTAACTGTTCTGCTTCTTTTATATATTCTCTAGCTATTATGTTGTATCTAGTTACATTACTTGCAGAAAGTTCTTCAAATTTAGCTACTTTGCTTTGTATTCTGGACTTCCATAGTCTTATTTTGTTTCTGCTTATTCTAACATCAGTAAGAATTTCAGCAAGATCTACTTTACTTTTCACGAGTATTTTATTGTGCTGAAAGATTTAAGACAGTTTGCCCTCTTTTTCCAGTTCTATAAGAACATCTCTATACATTTTATAAAACGAAGTTAACTTATATTCTGCTCCATATTTTTCATTACTCTTAATTATTATTCCATTTTTAGTTAGTATATCCAGATGATGTATGGCTGTTTTATAATCTATATTCAATTTAGTAGAAATTTGATTAGCATTCAGAGGTGATTCCTCTAGGAGTTTAACTATTTTGAGCCTTGTTAAACCTCCCCTAGAGGTAAAAAACATAAATTTGAAGAGCTTTCTGACATTCTTTCTCTCTTTATCATTCACAAAAAAAGACCAGAGTTTTACTTAATATATTTCCCCATTAGCTAATCTTTGAATAGCCTCTGAGATTATTTCGGTCAAAGTAGGATGAGAGAATAATGTATTGTATATTTTATCAATTGTTACATCATTTTCCATAGCTAGAGATAAAGTATTAATTATTTCAGTTGCTCCTTCACCTATCATATGAGCTCCTGCTATCTTGTTATTACTTATTACTAACTTGAGAAAACCTTCGGTTTCATTTACTGTCCATGCTCTAGGTATATCTTTCATTTGTACGATAATTTCATGAGCATTTAGATCTTCTTTCTTAGCATCTTCTAGTGTTTTTCCTATACTTCCTATTTCTAAATCAGCAAATATAGAAATTGGAGAATATTTAGGCATTTTCGAATCCTTATTCCCTATATTATCTCCTGCAACTATTCCTTGCTTCCACGCTTTTGTTGCTGATAATGGAACTCCTGCAACATCTCCTGCAGAATAAACTTTTGGATTTGTAGTCCTAGCTCTTTCGTCAACTTTTATATATCCTCTTTTATCAGTCTCTACTTTGATTGCTTGTAAGTTTAATCCATCAGTACTTGCTTTTCTACCAATAGTTATAACTGCTAAATCTGTAGTTATTTCTTCACTTTGATTAGGTAAGTTTACACTAAAGTTTACTTTATCTTCTGTTTTGGTAATTTTTGATTTAGCATTAAGGAAAATTTGAATTCCTTGTTCTTCTAACCTTTTCTTAGTTTCTGATGCCAAATCTTTATCGAAGCCCGGTAATAACTGTGGCATTAGCTCTAGAATTTTTACTTCTTTATTCATTGCTCTAAACAATGTCGCAAGCTCAACTCCTGCTACTCCACCACCTACTATTACTATATTATTAGGAACCTCAGGAAGATTCATTGCAGTCCATGGATCAACTACGTTTTTAAAATTCAGAGGAAAATCAGCTAAAGATATTGGTACTGATCCTGTGGATATAACTAGATTATCGTAAGTATATGTTTGATTTCCTACCAATAATTCTCCATTATCGTTTATTTTTCCTGTACCATTAATTACTTTTACAGAATATTTTTCAAGATTTTTTGTCATTATATCTCTAATATTATATATTATACTGTTTTTGTATTCATTTAACTTATCATATTTCAAAGATATAGTTCCAGATAACCATGGAGATTTTTTTACCTTGTTTATTATTTTTACTGCATCTATCAAAGTTTTTGACGGTATGCATGCTCTGTTTATGCACTCCCCTCCAATCTGATCTTTTTCTATTATTGCTACTTTTTTACCTAGTTCAGCAGCTCTTAGAGCAGCTGAGTATCCTCCTACTCCTCCTCCGAGTACTATTACATCAAAGTCCATGCTGATTATTTTCTCTAGCGAGTATATAGGTTTTGAGCTTTTTAATTACTTCAAGAAGATCTTTATCATTGATTAAATTTTCACAATTTATAGCTATATATTCCAATTCAGTATATACATTGTATTTTTTATGTATATCTTCAAGTGAAAGAGATAAATCAAGGTAATCGTTTACAAAATTTTTATTGCACTTATATGCAATAGCTAATAATCCTAGATCTACTATTCTTTTTCTTTTTCCGTCGTTTAGGAGTACTCTAGTTCCTATATCTACGTAAATATCTTCAAACTGTATATTTTCTTTTATTTCTATTTCGTCTTCTTCTTTTAATTTGTATAATTCCAGAAACTCTGAAAGCTTCATAGAAATACTTTATATTTTCTAAGAAATTATTAGCTTTATGATGTCTTGGGAAGAGTGGAAGAAGAAGGCTTATGAGCGTATGCTAAGAGATCAAGAAATAGGATATCTAGATCCTGATATCTTTGATGTTTTAATGGCATTCTTCAATAGAGAAAAAAGCTTTACTTACAGTAGTTGTAGTGGTAGAATAACTATTGTGGATTCAATATTACCTTGGGTAAGAAATGATTCTACAATAGTATTTAAAAATCATTTAGGCATAAAAGAGGATGATATAAAAGACATTTTACAGAAAGATCAAGTTAATAGGTTATGGTTAATTTCTCAAGGTCCTATTCTTCACGTTTATACTAAGGATTGGGATGAGGCATGGGAAATAATAAAGATTTCTAGGCAAGCTGGTTTTAAGCATTCCGGAATATTAACTACAAATAAGAAAGGAATTTTAGTAGAATTAAGAACAGGAGTAAAATTTGTTCATTTATTAAGAGAGAATTCAGAACAAAAAGTAAGCGAAGAAGAGATCAAAACTCTAACAAAAATATCTAATGAAGTGCTTATGAAAGGAAAGGAAAAATTGAATCTATTGAAAGATCTTGTCTCATCTGTAGGAAATGATTCTATGCAATTGAGGAAGGACTCTGAAGGGAAGATTAAGCTTAATAACAAAATCTGATAATTCTTTCAAAGCAGAAATATAATCTTCTCTATTTCCATCTGGTTGAATAATGACTTTCTTAGGATCAATTCTTTGACTAGCTACAAAATCTGATAATTCTTTTAAATCTTTTTCTGGATTTGTTATAACAAATTTGTAATAAGTAGCCCAGTCGTCTTCTTTAAAGCTATATTTTAGTGAATGTCCACTATTTGATAATTTAGGAGATACAGAAAACACGTCAATTATTTTTCTAAGTTCTTCAGAAGGTTTTATTGTTCCATTAGTTTCTACAATTATTGTATGATTTATATTTTTCAATTCTTTTGCTAATGGAGTTATATTTTGTAATAAAGGTTCTCCTCCAGTTATAGTTGTTACTTTTATTTTATGATTTAGCTGAGATAAAATATCTGTTATAGACATTAATTCTCCCTTTTCCCATGAATACTTAGTATCGCACCATAAACATCTTAGATTACAAGTAGCTAATCTAATAAAATTCGAGGGAGTTCCTATTACGTTTCCCTCTCCTTGAATTGAAGTAAAAATTTCTATGACTCTATATAAGCTCATATTCTTCTGCTAATAATTTGAGTATCTTTTCTTTAAGTTTATCAATGCCAATTTCTTTTTCTGCACTTATTTCTGTAAAGTCTAAATTGCTTTTGTTTAAATATTCAATTACTTTGTCGTAATATTCCTTATGCATCTCATCAATTTTATTAATTGCTATTATTATTTTCTTTGATAATGTTAAAGTATCTTTAAGAATATTTATTTGTTCTTCAGGCGAGTATAGTGCTTGTTTTGATACGTCAAATAAAAATACTACAATACCCTTTAGATTTTTTAGGGCGTTTATAGCTTTTCTTTCAATTTGATTCCTTTGTGAATTAGGTCTATCTAATATTCCAGGCGTATCAATTACTTGAATCTGATTTTCTCTAATGTAGAAATGGCCCACATGAATATCTCTTGTAGTAAAAGGATAATTAGCTATTTCGGGCTTTCCAGAAGAAATCTTAGTTACTAGTGTTGATTTCCCTACGTTTGGCGCACCTGCAACTATTACAGTAGGAAGTTCTGGATCTATATATTTCATTTTTCTTAATGTTTTTGCTAAATCTATTAGCCAATCTATGCAATCTTTTTTCTGCCTGAGAATTGAGGAGGCTCTTCCAAATCCTTGTCTCATTAATTTATTACTATTACTTTCGTCCAATTTTTTTATTAGTCCTATATATTTTTTTAAAATTATAATAGCGTTTAATGATGCTCTACTTGTTATTGCTAAACAATTTTTTATTTCACCTATATTTTTTCCTGCATATATTTCTATAGATTCTTTGTAAAATGGATGTAAGTCATCTAATCTTGGGAAGCTTTTTACAAAATCTATATATCTTTGTATTAAATCAGAGTAGGATTTTAATCTTCTTATTTCTCTATCTTTTATAGTATTTCCTTGAATTTTGGGTAATTGATTTAATTCAATTTTTATTAAATCTTCTACCTTTGGAGGGCATTTGATTTTTTGAAAAACATTTAACATATTCTTGTGCCTGCTGGAACGTCTCCATCTATTGTAAGTAAACTAGGTTTAATACCTTCTTCTTCATCTTCTTTACATCCTGCGGCTAAGATCATTCCTTGACTTTCATATCCTCTTATTATTCTTGGTTTAAGATTAGTAATTACAATTACTCTTTTGTCTATCATACTTTCTGGCGTATAATATTCTGCTATTCCTGATATTATTTGCCGTTCTTCTCCTCCTAGGTCAACTATTAGTTTTAAAAGTTTAGTGCCTTCTATTCTTTCTGCCTTTCTAACTATACCTACTTTTAATTCGAGTTTTGCAAAGTCATCTATTGTTATTTCCATGAGCCATCATATTTTTGTAACCTTTTAACGTTTACCCATCTGTTTAGATAAGAAGTATAAATGATCTCCTAGCATTTGTACTTAATTTATAAAAGATCTTTATTAGTTGAATTATCATTTCCTTAAGCAAGTAAATATATAAGTATAATATGAGAAGATTTTTTATACTGGTTATGTAAAGCTAAGATATGGAGACTCTAATAGGCGAAGGTAAGACAAAACAAGTTTTTTCCTATGAAGATAATCTTGTTCTCCTGAAGTTCAAAGATTCTATAACTGCAGGAGATGGAGCTAGATTGGATATTTTATCTGGTAAAGGCGTATTAAACGCTCAAACTTCTGCTTTATTTTTTAGATTATTAGAAAGAAATAATATAAAAACACATTACGTTGGAATGTTCGATGACAGAACTATGATAGCTAGGAAACTAAAAATGATTCCCGTAGAAGTGGTTTTAAGAAATATAGCTACAGGAAGTATAGTAAAGAGGTTACCAATAAAAGAGGGAGAAGTATTTAATCCTCCAATAATTGAATTTTTCCTAAAGGATGACTCAAGACATGACCCTATGTTAAATTATTCCCATTTAGAATATTTTAAATTGATGAGCAGAAAAGATGCAGAAGAAATAGAGTCAATAATGCTTAAAGCTAATGAAGTAATGAAAGATGCAGTATCTAAAGCTGGTCTTGTTCTTTATGATTTTAAGTTAGAATTTGGTAAAAACGAAAAAAATGAGTTAATAGTAGGAGATGAGATAAGCTTAGATTCTATGAGAGTTAGAGAACCAAATACAAATAGAATATTAGATAAAGATCTGTATAGAAAAGGAGCCGATTTAAATACTGTAAAATCTGCTTATGAAGAATTTTTATCTAGAATAGAAAAGGTGATATGAACGATAAAAGTAGAATTAATAATCACCAATAAAGAAGGAGTAAGAGACCCAGAAGGAGAAACTATTCAAAGATATATAGTAAATAAAGTAACTGACAAAGTAAAAGAAGTAAGAGCTGGAAAATATTTGCTATTTAATATCAATAGTGATGATAAAAACGATGCAGTAGAAATTGTAAAGAAAATCGCAGAAGAAAATAGACTTTACAATCCTATTGTACATAAAATTGAAATAAGGGCTGAAAAAATTGAAAACGGCAGTAATTAAATTCCCAGGAACTACTTGTGACTGTGACGTCTTAAAAGCATTAAGAGAAGCAAAAGTAGATTCCGAAATAGTAAGCTATAAGAGCTTTGATCCTGATAAATATGAAGCAGTTATAATACCTGGAGGATTTAGCTTTGGAGACTATCTAAGAGCTGGAAGTATAGCTGCAAGTACAGAAACAATGAAAAAAATTAAAGAAATGGCAAATAATGGAAAAATAGTTCTAGGTATATGCAATGGATTTCAAATATTAGTAGAAAGTGGAATACTAAAAGGCGCATTATTACCTAATCTTAATTTAAGATTCATTAGTAAATGGGTGTATGTAAAAGTAGTAAAATCATCTTATTTAACTAAAGGTCTTGAAAATAAAGTCTTGAGATTGCCTATAGCTCATGCTGAAGGCAGATATTATATTAATGATATAGAAGAAGCAAAAAATCTAGCATTATTTCAATATTCAGATGAGAAAGGAAACGTTTTAGAAAAGTATAATCCAAATGGATCATTACTAAATATAGCTGGAATATCGAATGAAGAAGGTAATGTTATAGGTTTAATGCCTCATCCAGAAAGAGCCTCATTTAAAGAAACTAGTATAGACTCTACAACAGATGGACTTCTTTTATTAAGGGGGTTAAAATGAAACTTACGCTCTCGAATTATGAAATGGAAATAGTAAGAAAATATTTAGACAGAGAACCAAAAGAAGCAGAATGGAAATTAATTGACGCATTATGGTCTGAGCATTGTTCATATAAATCTTCTAAAGTATTTCTCAGAAGCCTACCAAGTGAGGGTCAAAACGTAGTAATGAGTATTGAAGATTGGCAAGATGCAGGAGCAGTAGATATTGGAGATGGTTATGCTATAGTAATGAAGGTTGAAAGTCATAATCATCCGTCTGCGATAGATCCATTTAACGGTGCAGCTACTGGAGTTGGAGGCATAATAAGGGATATAATTAGCAAAGGAGCCAAACCAATAGCTTTATTGGATATGATAAGAGTTGGTAATTTAAAATCACAAAGAAATAGATGGCTATTAAAAGGAATTATATCTGGAATAGGATTTTACGGTAATAGTATTGGAGTACCAGTTGTAGGTGGAGAACTAGATTTTGATGATACTTATAACGATAATCCATTAATTGATGTAGCAGCAGTTGGTGTGGTAAAAAAAGATAAAATAGTACCAAGCATTGTTAAAAAAGCCGGATTAAAATTAGTTCTAGCTGGATTAACTGGAATAGACGGACTAGGAGGAGCTTCTTTTGCTTCCAGAAAACTGAGTGGAGAAGACGAAATTGGTGCTGTACAAATAGCAGATCCTTTTGCTGGTAAGATAATTCTTGATGTAACTTTAAAGATTGCGGACAAAGTAGAAGCAATAAAGGATCTTGGAGGGGGAGGCTTAGCTGTAGCTGTAACTGAAATGGCAAATGGCTTAGGTGCTGTAATAAATTTGGATAAAGTTCCTTTAAGAGTTAAGGATATGCAACCAGAAGACATTATAATATCAGAAACGCAAGAAAGAATGCTTTATGCAGTAAAAGAAGATAAAGTAGATGAAATATGTAAAGAATTTGAATATTATGAATATCCTTGTGCAGTTATAGGAGAAATAGTAGATGAACCAAAGATAACATTCTTATATGGAGATAAAATTATTGCATCTATACCGTCTACACTTTTACTTTCTCCACCTAATTATATCTGGAATATATCTTCTCAAGAAAAGGTTAAGGAAGGAGAAAAGCCTAATGTAAGGCTAGAAGATGCAATAAAAAGTATAGTATCAAACATTGTAAGTAAGGAATGGGCTTATTCACAGTTTGACTATGAAGTAGGAACTTCAACAGTAATTAAACCGGGAGATGCAGATTCATCACTAATTAAATTACCTAACAATAAATATTTAGCAATAAAAGGTGATGCTAATCCAGACTTATGTGCAGAAGATTCATATGAATGCGGTAAGTCTATTTTTGCTGAAAGCTACAGAAACTTATCAACAGTAGGAGCTAGAGGGATAGCAGCTGTTGATCATTTGCAATTTGGAGATCCTAAAAAGCCTGAAGTCTACTCAAGTTTTGTAGATGCTATAAGGGGAATCTCTGATTCTGCTAGATTCTTTTCTATACCAATTGTAGGTGGGAAAGTTTCATTTTATAATGAAAATAGTAAGGGAGATCCAATAAAGCCTACTCCATTAATAGTCATGGCAGGTATTTCTGAAAAAATCTTTAAACCTAAGATTGAAGATGGGCTTGACATAGTTCTATTAGGTATAACTAGGAATGAAATGAGAGGTTCGTTATTTAGCAAGATATTTGGAAATTATGGAAAAATACCTAGGGAAATACTTTCAGAGGATTATATCAATAGTGAAATAGTTAGAGAAAGTATTTATGAAGAAAAGACTATATTTGCTAAAGATATTTCTAGAGGTGGCATAATAGGAGCATTATGGCAAATCATTGTAAGAGGATATTCTATATCGCTAAATGCTAATTCGATTTTAGGTACAGATGACATAATAGCTAAGTTATTTTCAGAAAACGGAGGTAGATTTATTGTTTTAACTAATGATTCTAATTGGTTTGTTAACAAGGCTAAAAGGAAGGGTGCTATAGTTTCTACTATAGGTAAAGTAAGTAATGGTTCTGGTTTACATATAGGTTCTACCTATATAGATTTGAAAAAGGAGATAGAAAACTATTATAATTACTTGGAGGCGAAATTATGTTAAAAGAGCACTGTGGTATATTTGCAACTATAGGGGATAATTCAATTAAATATACGTATGAAGGTTTAAAATTACTGCAACATAGAGGACAAGATTCCGCTGGAATATCGTATTTTAATGATGGAATAAAAACTGAAAAAGGATTAGGGTTAGTAGATGAGGCTTTACGTGAGAATATAGTAAGAATATCTTCGAAATATAGTATAGGCCATGTTAGATATTCTACTACAGGAAAAGTGAGCTTAGATGAAGCTCAACCGTTAAGCAATGATAAGATATCTGTTGCCTTTAATGGAACTATTACCAATTATTACGAATTTGGAAATTACAAAACTGATACGGAGTTTATATTAGATTTTATATCAAGCAAAATAGAAAAAGGTGATAATATAATTTCGGCAGTTAAACATTTCGTAGATATAGCAGATGGAGCTTATTCCATGTTAATAATGGATAATCAAAAAAGAATTATTGCAGTAAGGGATCCTAAAGGATTTAGACCATTAACTTTAGGGAAAATAGGAGAAAATATAGTATTCTCTTCAGAAGATTCTGCAATAAAACAATTAGGAGGTAAAATTATAAAAGACGTAAGAGCTGGAGAAATAGTTTTGGTTAATCCTGATGGAAGTTTATATTCTGAAAGAGTACCAAGTAGTAATAATTACACGTGTTCCTTTGAATATATTTATTTTTCTAGAGCTGATAGTAAAATAGATGGAATTTCAGTTTATACTGCTAGGGTAAAATTAGGTGAAATTTTAGCAGAAAATCATCCTGCTAAAGGTGATGTAGTTGTTCCAGTTCCTGACTCTTCCAGACCTATAGCATTAGGCTTTTCAAGAAAAAGTGGCTTACCTTTAGAAGAAGGTCTCATTAGAACCATAGTCTCTAAAAGGAGCTTTATAATGCCTACTAATGATAAGAGAAAATCAGTTTTAGAAGAAAAATTTGGAATAGTAGATGAAATAATTAGAGGCAAAAGAATAATTCTAATTGACGATTCTATAGTTAGAGGAAATACAATGAGAAGACTTATAAAATTATTAAGAGATGATGGAGCTAACGAGATTCATGTTAGAATAGGTTCTCCTATGATAAAGTATCCTTGCTATATGGGTATAGATTTTCCAAGTAAAAAGGAATTAATAGCTAATGATAAGTCAGAGAAAGAAATAGCTCAATATCTAAATGCTGATTCTGTAGAATATTTGACGGTAGATGAAATGAAAAACGCAATAGGTAGGCAAGATTTATGTATTGCATGTTTTTCTGGTATTTATCCCTTAAAGAAGAAATATGATTATAATGAATTAGAAAAAATATTTGGGAAGTGATAAAAAATGGGTGGAATAGTAGGTATTTTATCATATGATAAAATTTGGAACATAAGTAAATTTTTAAAATATTCATTGATGGGATTACAACATAGAGGATATTCAAATACCTCTGTTGCAATATTAAATGAGAAAATATTAAAATCTGATAGTAATTTAGCGCCAGAAGATTTTGAAATAAATGACGAAGGATGGGCAGGAATAGGATATACTGGAAGTAGACAAAATAAATTATATCTTTTTGATCAAATGGCAATTACAATTGACGGAATAACAAAAGAAACTCCAGAAGAAATCAGCAAAATAATATTGAAAGATCCAGAGAATTTAAAAAACGTAAAAGGAGCTTTTTCACTTATTGCCTTAACTAAAGAGGGAGAAATAATAGCATATAGAGACGATAGTGGTCTAAAACCATTAGCATTAGGAGGATTTGGATTTGATATGGGGATAATAGCATCTGAAATGACTGGAATAATAGTAATAGGTGGAGATTTTAGAAGAGAGATAAAACCTGGAGAGCTAGTATTAATGAATAAGTATAATATTGAAACTAAACAATTAGTTGAGCCTAAGTCCTCTTATTGTTCAATAGAATATATTTATCAATCTAGAATAGACAGCTATGTTAATGGAAAGCCTATTTATGATTTAAGGATAAAAATAGGGGAAGAATTAGCTGAAGAGAGAAAAATTGATGCAGATACAGTAATTGGAGTTCCAGAAACTGCACTGCCTTTTGCATTAGGCTATTCTAGAAAAACTGGAATTCCTATGAACTTAGGCTTTACAAGAACTGGGAGTCCAATACGAACAATGCTTGCTTCAGACGATTTTCTTAAAATAGTTGGAGTTCAACTAAAATTAAATCCTATAAAATCTGCAGTTTTCGGACAAAGAGTAATTCTAATTGATGATTCTATGGTAACTGGTACAACATTGAAAAATACAGTTTATAATCTAAGAAGATTAGGAGCAAAGGAAGTTCATGTTTTAATAGGTAGTCCAAAATTGATTTCATATTGTCCTTATGAAGTAGAAGTTCCTCCTTCAAATGAATTAATAGCTGCTAATCTAAGCGATGAAGAAGTTTCTAGAGTGATAGGAGCTGACTCTATTTACTGGCTAAGTTTAGAAGGATTATATAAAGTCATAGGAAATAAGAATCTATGCGTAGGTTGTATGGTAGGAAAATATCCTAAGGTGATCTAAAATGACTAAAGTATTATTAATAGGAGAAGGAGCTAGAGAACATGCGTTAGCAAGTACACTAATCAACTATCAAGTTTATGCAATCTCATCATTTATTAATCCTGGAATTAAAGATATTGTAGAAAAAAGCAAAGGAAAATATTTCATAGGCGATATAAACTCTCCAGATTTCGTTAAGAAAGTCATTTCAGAAGTAAATCCAGATTTTAGTGTTATAGGGCCAGAAGATCCTCTATTTAATGGTGTATCAGATGTTTTCTATAATGAAGGTATACCAGTAGTAGGCCCTAGTAAAAATGATGCACAAATAGAGAAATCAAAAGCATGGATGAGAGAATTAATGTGGAAATATAATATTCCAGGAAGATTGAGATTTAAAACATTTAGTAATCTAGAAGATGCTGCTAAATTTATTTTAGATTATGGAGGTTCAGTAGCAATAAAACCTTCTGAACAAGTTGGTGGAAAAGGAGTAAAAGTTGTAGCTGATTTACAAGCGTATTTATCTCAAGATAAAAGGAAAGCATTAAGTAAAAGTGTAGATGAAATAGGTAGCTTAGTTTCTGATGAAGTAAAAATTATCATAGAAGAAAGAGTTGATGGGCCAGAATATACTCTTCATGTATTGACTGATGGATATAGTTATTTGCCTTTACCTTTAGCTCAAGACTATAAACATGCATATCAAGATGGGATAGGCCCAGAGACTGGAGGTATGGGATCTATTTCTGGACCAGGTAAATTGTTGCCTTTTATAAATGAAGAAGAATACGAGAGGAGTCTCGATATAGTTAAGTTAACTTCTAAAGCTATAGAAGATGAAACTAGAGTAAGTTATAAGGGTTTTATATCGGGCCAGATGATGCTCACAGAGTTGTGGGGACCTACAATTATCGAATACTATTCAAGAATGGGTGATCCAGAAACTGCTTCAATAGTTCCAAGGATAAATAATGATTTTGGGGAAATTTTGCAATTTGCTGCTGAAGGTAAATTATCTAAGGCTAAATTAGAAGTAAAGGATAATTTAGTTTCAGTAGTTAGAGCAATAGCTCCATATGGATATCCATTAGATAAGTCTATAGCTAAGGGACAGAGATTTTATATAGATTTAGAAAAAATAAGGGAAAAAGGTTGTATTTTATATTTCGGTTCAGTTGAATTAAATGAAGGACAGATTATATCTAAAGGATCTAGAGCATTGGAGTTAGTAGCGTTAGCAAGCTCTTTTAATGAGGCGACGAAGAGATTAGATCAATGTATGGGTTTTATTTCAAGTGATAGGAAAATGGTTTATAGGACCGATATAGGTAATACAATCGATGAGATGAAAGAAAAGGCTGAAATAGTTAGATACTCATATAAAAATCGAGAAAAGAAAGATTTACTAGGAGTTTCTGCTGACTGGTCTCCTAATGGTGGTTTATGGTGAGTGAGTATTCAAAATCTGGCGTAGATTTAGATAAGTTAAGAGATTTCCATAGTAAAGTTGCAAGTGAAATTTCTAAAACATATAAAAATACTATATTAGGTGCTGGTCACTATTCTGGTATTATTAATGTAAATGGTTTAAAATTGGCAATGCATGCTGACGGTGTTGGTACTAAATCAATTTTAGCTCTAAAAACTGGAATAATTGAACCTATAGGAATAGATTGTATTGCTATGAATGTTAATGATCTTATCTCTATAGGAGCAAAGCCCTTAGCAGTAGTGGATTATCTAGCAATGGAAAAGCCAATGGATGAAGTAGTAGATAAAGTAATGAAGGGTTTAGTTAAAGGAGCTAAAGAATCAGATGCTGAAATCGTAGGTGGAGAAACTGCTATAATGCCTGATGTAGTTAATGGATTTGACTTAGCATGTACTGCTATAGGTACTGTAGATAAAATTAAAGATGGAAGGGATGTAAAGCCTGGAGATATAATTTTAGGATTACGCAGTAATGGAATTCACGATAATGGATATTCTTTAGTTAGGAAATTAATAGCTGAAGGAAAACTTTCGTTAGATACTTGGAAAGATGAACTTATGAAGCCTACGCAAATTTATGTTAAACCAATACTTGAGGTTTTAGATAAGATAAAGGCTGCTGCGCATATAACTGGTGGTTCATTTTCTAAACTGAGAAGGATTACTAATTATAAGATTGAACTTAGTTTGCCGGAACCTCAAGAAATATTTAAAGAGCTTGAAAAATGTGGAATTAGTCATGAGGAAATGTATAAAGTTTTTAACATGGGCATTGGTATGACTATTTTTACTTCTCCAGAGTATAAGGATGATATAATAAAAACTGTTCAAAAATATATCGATATCTATGAAATTGGAAAAGTTTCTGAAGGTACGGGAATATCAATCTTTACATATAAGAACGTTGTTCTTCATATATAGAATTTAATGAATACCTTTTAAACTCTAAAGCATAATGGTGTGTCTAGTGGCTAATATGAAACCCGTAGATATGAAATCTTTAATAAATTATGTAGCACTAAAAATATTAGGAGGAAGCGACTACCTAGTACAAGCTCTAGAAGAATATCTAGTTAATGGCGAAGGACCAGCAATAGTCGCACATAGATATAATATTTCAAAGCATCAACTTAGAGGTTACGCTCAAAGAATTATTGAGAAGAGCGGTAGCGAAATTAGAGCTAAGAAACTTATTCCGATTCTTAAGGAGATGTCATCAGGCATTAAACCGATAGTTAATAGAGATGAAAATGGAGTATACACATGTACAGTTTGTAATACAGTAATAGCTAGAGAAGACGCAGAAGAGCACGTTAGAAAATATCATAAGGACGTTCTTACACTTACAATAAAGGACATGATGGAAAAATTAGACGAAATAAAGGCAAAAAAGGAAAAGCCCGTAATATTTACTTCAGCAAGTTAAGGAAAATTTTTGATTTTTGGTCAGTCTTTTTAAACTCTTTTTACATAATTCGAAGTAAAGCCTTTTTTAATTGTCATGTATTTTTATAATTGATACATAATGAGAAAAGTAATTAGCGTTAGGCTAAAAGAAGAACTAGTAAGACAAATAGATAATAGGTATAAGCAATTGGGTTTCGATAGTCGAACTGATTTCATAAAAGAAGCTATAAAATTTTATTTGAATCGAAAGGTAAAGTGAAAGAATTAAGGTAATCCTTCAACATTCTCTTTATAGGAATAACGTAATTTTCATGGTATACATAGCTTTTAACTTTGATTAAGTCCCTTATCTTGGAATGAAAATAGTTTTAGCATATTCTGGTGGGTTAGATACTACAGTTTCAATTAGATGGTTAAAGGAAAAATACAATGCTGATGTAATTACAGTTAGCGTTGATGTAGGTCAAAAAGACGATTTTAAAAAATTAGAAGAAAGGGCATATGTAGCAGGATCTAGCAAACATTACACTATAGATGCAAAAAAAGAATTTGTTGAAAAATATGTTTTATACGACATAATTATGAACGGCTTATATGAAGACGTATATCCTCTATCTACTGCCTTAGCTAGGCCATTAATTGCCGAAAAAGTAGTAGAAGTTGCAAAAAAAGAAAACACTGAATATATTGCGCATGGATCTACCTCTAAAGGTAATGATCAAGTAAGATTTGATTTGGCTATTCAAGCTAATATGCCTAATGCCAAGATTATAACTCCAGCAAGAAGCTGGAATATGACTAGGGAAGATGAAGTAAAATTTGCTAAGGAGCATGGAATTCCAATAAAAGAAGAGAGTAGTAAATATAGCATTGATGAAAATTTATGGGGAAGAAGTATTGAAGGAGATATAATAGATAATCCATTTACTGAAGTTCCAGAGGATGCATTTGAGATAACCAAAAAAATAAAAGACGGAAAAGAAAAAATTATTATTTCATTCGAAAAAGGTGTTCCAGTAAAAATAAATGGTAAAAAGATGGATTTACTAGATATAATTTACACTTTAACTCAGATAGCTGGCAATTTAGGTTTTGGTAGAGTAGATCATTTAGAGAACAGAGTTGTAGGATTTAAATCAAGAGAAATATATGAAGTTCCTGCTGCCTTATGTATAATTTCTGCTCATAAAGATTTAGAGAAAACTGTGTACACACCATTAGAGTTAAGATTTAAGAAAAATCTTGATCAAACATGGAGTGATTTAGTATACGAAGGCTTATGGTATGAGCCACTAAAAGAAACAATAGAGAAGACAGGCTTACAAATGAATGAATGGATAACCGGAGATGTAGAATTAGAAATTTATGGTGATGGTATAAGAATATTAGGTAGAAATTCTCCTTATTCCTCATATTCCGATAAAGTAGCGAGTTATAATAAAGGATGGTATCCTACTGAAGAAATGGCTAAAGGCTTTATTGAAATATGGGGAATGCATTCGTTATTAGCTAGGAAAGTTAGGTATGGGTAATTAAAATGTTATATAGGAAATGGGGAAATAAGGAAGACGAAGTAGTTACTTTTACTTCGTCTATTGATACCGATAATTATATCCTTAATGAAGTAAAATTGACTATGAAAGCTCATGTTATAGAATTATATTTGCAAAAGATAATAAATAGGGATTATTGTAGTAAAGTATTAAATGCAATAAATTCATTTAATTCAATACCAGCCGGTTACGAAGATATTCATGAAGCGTTAGAGGATCATATAATCAAAAATGCTGGAGAAGCAGGAGAATGGATAGGATTGGGAAGAAGTAGAAACGATCACGTAGCTACTGCATTAAGATTAAAAATGAGAGAAGAATTAATTTCTATATTACAAAATGTTAACGAGTTAAGGCAATTGTTAATAGATAAAAGTAAAGATTATACTGATACATTGTTTCCTTCATTTACTCATTTGCAATTTGCTCAACCTTCTACGTTTTCTCATTATTTACTTTATTTAGAAGAAGAATTAAGTTCTAGATGGAATATAATCTTTGATAGTCTAAAAAATGTTAATAGATCTCCTTTAGGAAGTGGAGCTATTGTTGGATCTAATGTAGAAATAGATAGGAATAGGGAATCTGAGTTGCTAGGATTTGATAGCGTTATAATCAATACTATCTCAGCTACTTCATCTAGATCCGATTTAATCTCATCAACTATGGAGCTTACAAATCTAATGCTATCGTTAAGTAGGATTGCAGAAGATATGGTAGTTTACTCTACTTTAGGCTTAGTAAAATTACCAGATAATCATGTGAGTACTAGTAGTTTGATGCCTCAAAAAAGAAATCCTGTAACAATGGAGATTCTCAGGTCTAAAGCAGGAGAATGTATAGGTTTTCTTAATAGCATGATGGCAATATATAAGGGATTACCATCAGGATATGATTTGGATTTACAAGAAATTAACAAATATTTTTGGAATTGCACTATGATAGTGAATAAATCCCTTTTAGTATTAATATCATTATTTGATGGGATAAAGGTTATTAAAAAAGATTTAGATCCTTCAATGCTAGCTACTGATGAAGCAGAAAAGCTAACTCAGTCCAATATTCCATATAGAAAAGCTTATTTTACTGTTGCTGATAAAGTTAGAGCGGGCACTTTTATACCTTCAATTAATTTCACTGAATCTATAAATTTAAAGAAAACTGAGGGATCTCCAAATCCAAATATCCTATTAAATGATATTAAGTATGCACAAGATAGATTAGAATTTGATAAAAAGAAATTGAATAATTATATTCAAAATATAACACAAAAAATCTCTCAATTGGAGGCGATTGAAAATGATTTGCAAGAGGGGTAAAAAAGGATATTTATATTTAGAAGATGGGACTATAATTGAAGGTTGTGGGTTTGGAGCTGATAAGACAATATCAGGAGAAGTTGTATTCACAACATCAATGAATGGATATCCAGAAAGTTTAACAGATCCATCATATAGAGGCCAAATATTAGTAATAACACATCCACTAGTTGGGAATTATGGAATACCAGAAAAGATAAGAGAAAACGGAATATTGAGGAACTTTGAATCTGAAGAAATTCAAGTTTCAGGATTAGTTGTAGCAGAAGAAACTGATCCTTACAAATGGAATTCTAGTAAATCATTACATGAGTGGTTAAAATCTTATGATATTCCAGCTATTTCAGATTTAGACACAAGGTCATTAGTTAAAAAAATTAGAACATATGGAACAATGATGGGAATAATTTCTTCTGGGAGAGAAATAGACGATCCTAGAAAATACCTAGAGAAGAAGTACGATGAAATTGATTTTACTACTTATGTTTCTCCCAAATCTCCAATAATTCATCCTGGTAAATCTAATAAAGGAATTATAGTATTAGTTGATTGCGGAATAAAACATGGTATTCTTTATCAGCTTTACTTAAGAGGATATACAATAGTAAGAGTTCCATGTAATTTTTCAGCGGATAAAATCATGGACTATTCACCTAAGGGAGTAGTATATGGTAATGGACCTAGTAATCCAAATTTACTATCATCATTAATTAAAAATTATAAAAATTTGATGGAATACAAAATTCCAATAATGGGCATATGCCTAGGGCATCAAATTACTGCAATAGCATTAGGAGGAAAAGTAAAGAAGATGAAATATGGTCATAGAGCAATAAATAAGCCAGTTGTAGATTTACAATCACAAAAATGCTATATTACTACTCATAATCATGGATATGGAATATTAAGTAAAGAGGATGTTCCAAAAGATATGAAAGTGTGGTTTATCAACCCAGATGATGGAACAATAGAAGGGATGATTCATGAAAAGTTACCAATAATTACTACTCAGTTTCATCCTGAGGCAAATCCAGGTCCTTGGGATGTGACATGGGTGTTCGATAAATTTGATCAGGTGATAAAAAATGGAAAACCTTAAGAAAGTTCTAGTCATAGGCTCAGGGCCAATAAAAGTAGCAGAAGCAGCTGAATTTGATTATAGTGGAAGTCAAGCCTTAAAGGCATTAAAAGAAGAAGGAATACAATCAGTTTTAGTCAATTCAAACGTAGCTACAGTTCAAACTAGCTATAAAATTGCAGATAAAATCTATATGTTACCAGTAAATTGGTGGTTTGTAGAGAAAGTCATAGAACAAGAAAGACCAGACGGTATTATGATAGGCTTTGGAGGCCAAACAGCATTAAATGTAGGTGTTGATTTATATAAGAAAGGCATTCTTCAAAAATATGGAATAAAAGTACTAGGGACTCCAATAGAAGGTATTGAAAGAGCTTTAAGTAGAGAAAAATTTAGGGAGACAATGATAGATGTAGGATTACCAGTTCCGCCAAGTTTAGCGGCAAAAAGTGAAGAAGAAGCAATAGAAAAAGCCAGGGAAATAGGATATCCAGTAATGGTTAGAGTAAGTTTTAATCTAGGAGGAAGAGGATCTACTGTAGCTTTTAATGAGGAAATGCTAAAGAGAGAAATAGGAAGAGCATTCTCTCAAAGTTATACTCATGAGGTTCTTATAGAGAAATATCTATATCATTGGAAAGAATTGGAATATGAAGTAGTAAGAGACAATAAAGGAAATAGTGCAGTAATAGCTTGTATAGAAAATTTAGATCCTATGGGTACTCACACTGGTGAGTCCACAGTAATTGCACCATGTCAAACATTAGATAATTACGAGTATCAAGAAATGAGGAGTAGAGCTATTGAAGTAGCAAAATCAATAAATTTAACAGGTGAATGCAATGTACAATTTGCTGTAGATCCTAAAAGCTATACAAATTACATTATAGAAACTAATCCAAGGATGTCTAGATCTAGCGCTCTAGCAAGTAAAGCCACTGGTTATCCATTAGCTTATGTTTCAGCTAAATTATCATTAGGATATTCATTGCACGAAGTTATTAACAAAGTATCTGGTTCGACTTGTGCATGCTTTGAACCAAGTTTAGATTATGTTGTAATTAAAATACCTAGATGGGATTTGCAAAAATTTGAAAATGCTGAATGGAGTTTAGCTACCGAAATGAAAAGTATAGGAGAAGTAATGAGCATAGGCAGATCATTTGAAGAAGCATTACAGAAGGCTATTAGAATGTTAGATATCAGTGAACCAGGTATTGTAGGAGGTAAAATTTTTGACTCTAATATGACAAAAGAAGAAGCATTAGAATACTTAAAGAATAAATATCCATACTGGTTCCTCTACGCTGCAAAGGCATTTAAGGAAGGTGCAACAATAGATGAAGTATATGAATCTACTGGAGTAGATAAATTCTTCTTAAATAAGATTAAAAATCTTGTAGACTTTTATTTACAATTAAAAAATGATAGATCTATAAATATAGATAAATTGATTGAAGCTAAGAGATTAGGATTTAGCGACGAACAATTATCTAAGGCATATCATGTACCTTTAGGAGAAATAGAGAAAATAAGAGTAGAAAAAAATGTATTTCCATCAATAAAGCAAATAGATACCTTAGCTGGTGAATGGCCTGCAGTTACAAATTACTTATACTTAACATATAATGGTAATGAAGATGATATAGAAGTATCTTCTTCGCATAATAAATTGCTAATACTAGGTGCAGGAGTATTCAGAATAGGAGTATCTGTAGAATTTGATTGGAGTGTAGTATCACTATTGGATGCCGCAACTAAATATTTTGATGACGTAGCAATATTGAATTATAACCCTGAAACAGTATCAACAGATTGGGACATAGCAAAAAAACTCTATTTTGATGAGGTTAATTTAGAAAGGACTATAGACATTATAAAGAAAGAAAACTTTAGGTATGTAGCAACGTTTACAGGCGGACAATTAGGTAATAATATCTCGAAATCTCTTGAAGAGCATGGTATCTCTTTGCTAGGTACTTCAGGTTCTAGTGTAGACATTGCTGAAAATAGAGAAAAATTCTCTAAATTATTAGATAAATTAAATATAAAACAACCTGACTGGATATCTGCTATAAATCTAGACGAGGTCAAGAAGTTTATAGATACGGTAGGATATCCAGTATTAGTAAGACCAAGCTATGTATTAAGTGGATCTTCAATGAGAATAATTTATAACGAGTCTGAGCTAATGAAGTTAATAAAAGAGCTTCAAATTTCTACAAAATATCCTATAGTTATTTCCAAATTCCTAGATAATGCTATAGAAGCAGAAATTGATGGTGCTAGTGATGGAAAAGGAGCAATTGGAACTGTGATAGAACATGTAGAAGAAGCAGGAGTACATAGTGGAGATGCTACAATGTCTATTCCTTACAGATTGTTGTCAGAATCTATAGTAAATAAAATGAAAGAATATACTTTAACTATATCTAGAGAGATAAATATTAAAGGTCCATTTAATTTGCAGTTTGTAGTTAAGGATAATACTCCTTACATAATTGAATTGAATTTAAGAGCTAGCAGATCAATGCCATTCTCTAGTAAAGCTAAAGGAATTAATATTATTGAAAAAGCTTTAGATGGAATAATCGTAGGATTAGGAATTGATGAATTTTACGAGCCACCATCTAAATATTGGGCTGTAAAGTCGCCTCAATTTTCATGGACGCAAATAAGAGGTGCATATCCAATGTTAGGTCCAGAAATGAGAAGTACTGGAGAGGCAGCATCGTTTGGCTTAAATTTCTATGACGCCTTACTAAAGAGTTGGCTATCATCTATTCCAAATAAAATTCCAGAAAAAGGAAACTATGCGTTAATATATGGTAAAGGAAATGAAGAATTTCTTAATGAAGCAGCAGATAACTTAGAAAAATACGGTATGCAGATTATTACATTAGATAAATTTGGTATAGATAAAGGTGAATATGTTGATTCAAGTTCAGTAGAAAAGTTAATTATATCAGGTAAAATCGGAATAATAATAACTAATGGCTATTTAAAGGATGTAGATTACAAAATAAGGAGAGATGCAGTTGACTATAATATCCCTCTTATATTAAATGGTAGGTTAGGTAAGGAATTAAGTATTGCATTTTTAAATAAAGATAATTTATCATTTAATGAAATGAAATTTTACAGTGGTTTACAATGAAAGTAGCATTAGTTGTAGATATTATTAGACAAGAAGAAAAGTTAATTGTAAAAACTCTAAATGAAAAACAAATTAATTACGATATAATAAATGTAGCTCAAGAACCTTTACCGTTCAATAGAGCACTAGGAAGATATGATGTAGCAATAATAAGGGCTATAAGCATGTATAGATCTTTATATGCATCTGCAGTATTTGAAAGTGTTGGAGTTCATACAATAAATTCTATGGAAGTAATATCTACTGCTGGAGATAAAATATTGACTTATTCAAAATTATATAAGGCAGGAATACCAATACCTGATTCTATCATTTCCATGTCACCTGATGCTACTTTAAAAGCATATGAACAGATAGGATATCCATTAATAGACAAACCACCAATTGGCAGTTGGGGAAGAATGGTATCTTTAGTCAGAGATTTATTCGAAGGAAAAACAATAATAGAACATAGGGAGATGCTAGGAAATTCTGCATTAAAAGTACACATAGTTCAAGAATATATTAAAGACAAAAATAGGGATATTAGATGTATTGTAATGGGAAAGGAATTACTAGGATGTTATGCAAGAAATATTCCTGCTAACGAATGGAGAGCAAATGTAGCTTTAGGAGGTAATCCTTCTTCATTAGTTGTAGATGACAAATTAAAAGAAATTGCATTAAAAGCAGCAAGCGTAATTAATGGAGAATTTATATCTATAGACGTTCTAGAGCACTCATCTAAAGGATATGTTATAAACGAATTAAATGATACGCCAGAATTTAAGGGATTCATGTTAGCAACTGGTATAAACGTTCCAGAAAAATTAGTAAATTATATCATATCAAACTTTTCCTAACTTTGCTAAAAACAAGTCATGTCTTGTTTCTTCTAATAATCTTCTAAGATTATCTATTTTTTGACGTAAGCCAGGAATTAACGATTTAGGATATTCCAGTTTCCAAATGTCTTCATATAATTTTTCCATAATATTGAAGAATTCTTCTGCTTTTTCTATATTTCCTTTCCTTAGAAACTCTAAAATTGCTCTTCTCATTTCTCCGATTGCATCTGCGACTCCTAATATATAACAAATATCTGATATTCCTAGATCAGAAGGAAGTAAAGGTTTATCTCTAAAATAGATTGATGTTACTATACTTGCTTCTGCAAGCTCTTGGAAAGATGTTACGATATCTCCATAAATTAAATCCGGATATTTAGACGTAATTTGTTGTATATCTTTTGCTTTTTGTAAAGCTTGAGAGAATTTTTTTAGTGCTTCTTCTTTATTTTGCCTATGCGATAATGATATTGTTTCACCACATAACCTTATTAATTCTCTAGACATTAGAAGCAATTTTTCTCTATTATCGAACCTGAGAGACAATTTTTCTTCAGCTGAGTTTAAATAATTCTCTAATTCTTCTAACATAACATTAAGTGGTTAGTAATAATAAAAAAGTCATAGGTAAGTATTTACTATCTAGCTCTATTAAGGAACTATAATTTTTTTAAAGTATATTTAGCAAATACTATGAGTACATGTGAGCTATTCGTATAGTATGATGTTAATTACTTAGTTTAAAATATTATTGATATCAATTAAATAAATTATTCAAACTGTTTATTAGATTAATATGTACTCTGTGTTTTAAGCTTAAATACTGAATAATCGAGTAGAAATATACTTATATTACTTATACAGCTTATACCATATGATCAAAAACGTTTCAGTAATAGGAGCTGGGTTAATAGGCTCTGGTTGGGCTACACTATTAGCGACAAAGGGATATCAAGTATACTTGTATACAGATAAAAAAGAAACCTTAGATAAAGGAATAAGTAAAATAAAATCTTACTTAGAAATAATGAAAAATACTAATTTAGTAACTGAATCGCCAGAATATTATTTAAAAAATATTAAAACTACAACCGATCTTGACGAGGCAACTCAGAATCCAGATTTTGTAATCGAAGCCATAATAGAAGATTATGATGCTAAAAAGAAATTATTCGGATATTTAGATAATAAATTAGATAAAAACGTTATTCTGGGAAGTAGTACCTCTGGATTATTAATGACAGAGATACAAAAAGCAATGAAAAGATATCCAGAGAGAGGAGTAATCGTACATCCATGGAATCCACCTCATTTACTACCATTAGTAGAAATAGTTCCAGGAGAGAAGACAAGTAAAGAAGTATTAGATACTACAAAAGAATTCATGGAAGCTTTAGATAGAGTCGTTGTAGTTTTAAAGAAAGAAGTACCAGGATTTCTAGGAAATAGATTAGCTTTTGCATTGTTTAGAGAAGCAGTATATTTAGTAGACGAAGGAATAGCATCAGTTGAAGATATAGATAAAGTCATGACGGCAGCTATAGGTCTAAGATGGGCATTCATGGGACCTTTCTTAACGTATCATTTAGGTGGAGGAGAAGGTGGTTTAGAGTATTTCTTCAGCAGAGGCTTTGGATATGGAGCTAACGAATGGATGAATACTTTAGCAAAATATGATAAGTTTCCATATACTGGAGTAGTTAAAGCTGTACAGCAAATGAAAGAATATTCAGCAATAAAAGGTAAATCATTCCAAGAGTTATCTAAATGGAGAGATGAAAAGTTGTTTAAGATCTATAAGATAGTTTGGGGAGATAAGGAAAATAATAAATAAGAAATAAAATTGATTTTATTCTATTTTTCTTCTTTAAACTCTAATATGCCAAGATTTTCTAACAAGCCAGAATCAGTAACATCAAATAGTACTACTTCTTCATTTCCAGTATTCACATGAGAGTGTACTGCATTTGCAGGTACTACGAAAATGTCTCCTTCTTCCCAATAATACTTTTCTTTGTCTATTATTGAATATCCTTTTCCTTTTACTACTAAATATATTGAGGCCATATTGTGAGAATGTGGTTCTGTAGCTACTCCTGGCTCTACGTATTGTAATCCAGCCATCATTGATGGTGTTAATCCTCTAGATCTATCAGTACTTGGAGAGTAAAACATTATTTTTGCTACTCCTTTCTGTATTTTTCCTTCTTTTGCTATTAATCTTAATAGCTGTAATGCCGTATTAAATTTAATAACTTTAGGTTTTACTTGTTTTGGTGGTGGTGTAAATTCCATGAAAGTGACTACTTTCAAATCATCTTCCTTTTCTATTTCTTTTACTAATTCCTTAATGTTTTTAGTTAGTTCTTCCTGCTTATCTTCTCTTTCTAAAACTTTCTCCATATATTTAAATTGTTTAAATAGTATAAAAAGGTTACTACAATGAATGATAAATGTTATGTACAACAAGGAGACGACGTCTGTGTAATGATATGCGGAAAGTTAGTTTGCGATAAGGATACAGTAGACGATTACGGAAAATTATGTGAAAGATGCGTTTCTGGCGATAAAAAGGCTTGCATAGAAATGACTGAAAGATATGGATGCTGGAGTACTTCAGGTTGGTGGTGGTAATTTAAGGTACCTCTTTTTTAACTTATCAAATATACTATAAATGCTACTATTAATCCAGATAATACAATAAAAATGCTAGTCTTTATTTTTTCTTTTATATCTCCTTCATATAATATGCCTAGCAAAAATAGAATTAATGAAGAGGATAATAGAATTATGATTAGATTTTTAGTATAATCATATGCTAAAAGAATAGCAATACCTAAAAATGGAGATAACCCATGAGATATAGCAGAAAGTATTACAGTAATTTTCATTCCATAGTCATAGATTGTTCCTTTTAAGCTTTTCATCATTTGCTTTTCTAAATACTCAAATTCTATCTCTCTCTCCTTAATTTCTGCTATTGCTGAATTTAGTATTGATGAAATTGAAATTGATAATAGTCCACTTATTACTGTTAAGTCAGTAGTTTTAGTATTTAAATGCGTTATTAAAGCAGAAGTTACTATACTTACAGCTAGTAATAATCCATCAAAAGACCCTAAAATTAGATATCTTCTTAGAATACTCCTTTCATTCTTGAGAGAGTATTTAAGTCCATCAATGATTTTATCTATCATATTTCGGATCAATTTAAATACTAAGTATATTAATAGTCTTGCATATGAATAAGAAGGTATTGTTAATTGTAGGTGTTGTAATTTTACTATTAACTGGAATAGGAGTTTTTATAGCATCTAGTTACAAAACGACTGTTTCAGTCTCTAATATACCTACATCTGGATCTACAGAAACCTTAGAAGTCAAAGTTATCATGAATTATGGACCTTTTGGTGGTACAGCTCCATTAAGCGATGCAGTAGTTCAAATATATAATAGTTCTGGATTTATTACTGAGAATTTCACTAATGCTCAAGGAGTTGCAGTATTTCATTTACCTGCTGGAGAATATAAGGTAGAAGTTACTGATTTACATTATTCTTACAGTATTAATCTAGACTCATCTAAAGAAATATCTATAAACTATGCATATTTATATTCTTAAATTTTTTAGGCATAGAACAAAGTTAATCATATGATAAAAATAGATGTAGTTAAAATAGATATTCCAGAAGGTACAAACGTAATAGTAGGTCATTCTCATTTTATTAAAACTGTAGAAGATTTGTACGAAACTTTAGCTTCTTCATCCCCAACAATAAAATTCGGCTTTGCTTTTTCAGAAGCAAGCGGGAAGAGATTAATAAGATATGATGGTAATGATCAAGAATTAATAAATTTAGCAATAGAGAATTTAAAGAAAATCTCTGCTGGACATACGTTTATAGTATATATAAAAAACGCATATCCCATAAATGTTTTAAATAGAATAAAAAATGTAGAAGAAGTTGTTGGAATATATGCTGCTACAGCAAATCCATTACAGATTTTAGTGGCTGAAACTGATCAAGGTAGAGGAGTCATAGGTGTAGTAGACGGATTTACGCCTTTAGGAGTTGAGACAGAATCTGACATAAAAGAAAGGAAGGACATCCTCAGGAAGTTCGGATATAAGAGATAACGCTTGATTAAGTAATTTGTCAGAAATCTCTTTTTGTCCTTTCAAATATTTTATCATAGAAGCACAGATAAGAATAAGTGCTTGCAAATACTTCCTTTCCATTTCGTTATTATTTATCTTCCATTTTTCTTCTAAGACTTCATGCGCTTCCCAAAACCTACAATCGGAAAACAATGAAGCAAAATTTCCCTTTATTTCTGAAGTATTAACAATCTCTAATGGCTTACCTAATTTTTTTATTACCTTTTCTGGATCATCTTGGATATCTATCTCTGTAAATTTACATTTTCTGATATCTACAATTTTTATATTATCAAGGATACTTGTGTCAACATTAGGAGGATAAATAAGTAAATATCTCATAACTTTTATTTCCAAAATCTAATACTTTAAACATATGAGTAAAGAAGCAGTACTTTATAGAATATCAGAAAATAGAGTCCAGTGCCTAGCATGCGCTAGAAGATGTTTAATTGGAGAAGGCCAAATAGGATTTTGTGGAGTAAGATCAGTACATAATGGCAAATTATATCTTGACGTATATGGAAAAATAGCTGCAGCACATATTGATCCCATAGAGAAAAAACCATTAGTTCATTTCTATCCTGGATCTAAAGTTTTCTCGTTTTCTACTTTTGGATGTAATTGGATGTGCATGTATTGCCAAAACTATGATATAAGCCAAAGAAGGAAGAACGAAGGATATGAAATTTCACCAGAAGATATAGTTGAAATGGCAAGAGGATATGACGTAGACGGAATTACATATACTTATAATGAGCCTGCTATATTTGCTGAATTTGCTCATGATACTGGTGTTATCGCTAGGAAATATGGACTTTTTAACACAATGGTGAGTAATGGCTACTGGACTGAAGAACTAGTTGAATATTCTAAAGACTTTTTAGATGCTGTAACTATTGACTTTAAAGGAAATGGAGAAGCTAAATTTATGAAAAGATATACTGGAGCATCAGGACCAGAACCAATTATAGACACTATACGAGAACTTAATAAAAATGGAGTTCATGTAGAAATTACCGATTTGATAATCCCTCAAATTGGAGATAATTTAGAAGCTGCAAAGAGTTTACTAAGTAAATTGTATGACGAGTTAGGACCAGATGTTCCTATTCATTTTCTAAGATTTCATCCTGACTATAAATTAGACTATATTCCTAATACTCCTGTTGAAACTTTAGAGAAGCATTATAGATTAGCTAAAGAGATAGGATTTAGATTCGCGTATATAGGTAATGTTCCAGGTCATCCTTATGAAAGTACTTATTGTCCTAACTGTGGTAATTTGGTAATAGGCAGGTATGGTTTTAGAATAACAGATTGGAATCTAACTGAAGATATGAGATGTAAATATTGTGGATATAAATTACCTATATTAGGAAAACTATCTAAAAAAGCCTTTGATGATAGATTTGAGCCAGTATTCATATAAAAATCAATATTCCATTTATTTTGTATATAATGGAAAAACCCTTTATACTCCTTTGAAATTTGGTTTTCTTTTTTCTAAGAAAGCTGATACTCCTTCTTTTTGATCTTGAGTTGAAAATGCTACTCCCCAGCCTAAGCTTTCCATATTTAGTCCATCTAATATAGGTGAATCATTTCCATATAGTATTACAGACTTTAATATAGCTAGAGAAATTGGAGATTTTTCGAGTAATTTATTTGCAAACTTTAGAGTCTCTTCTTCTAAGTTTGACAATGGTACAACTTTATTTACTAATCCTATTCTTTCAGCTTCTTTACTGCTTATTCTATCTCCTGTCATCATCATTTCCATTGCTTTGGCTTTTCCTATTAATCTTACTAACCTTTGTGTTCCTCCAAAACCTGGGTATATTCCAAGATTTATTTCAGGTAATCCTAATTGTGCTTCTTCAGCAGATATTCTAAAATCACAAGCTAGTGCTAATTCTAGTCCTCCACCTAATGCATATCCATTAATCATTGCAATAGTAGGTTTCATTAGGCTTTCAATGTAATCCATTACTTTTCTTCCTTTTCTGGCAAAGTTTATTGCTGAAATGGAGTTTAATTCCTTAAATTGTGATATGTCTGCTCCTGCTGAGAAAGCTTTTCCATTTCCTGTGAATATTACCAGATTAACTTCGTTATCTACTTCAAATTGTTTTATAGCCTCCTCTATTTCAGTTAACATTGCTAAGCTTAGTGCGTTTAATTTATCTGGTCTGTTTAATATTATCCATCCAATTTTATTTTCTTTTTTAACAGAAATGTTTTCCATGGTTATCTCTTTAAATAGATATATAAAAATAATACTTTAATTTTTGTTTTGCATAGATATGAGTATGAAACTTAATAAGAAATTATTATCATATACAATATTTTCTATAATACCAATAGCAGGAGGAATAGCAGATAGTGCTATAGTTACAAGAGCTACAAAAGATTTCTTTGATTCATTACCATATTTATTAATCTCGACACCAGTCTTTATAGCGTCTTCTGCCATATCCATCTTTCTTTATTTTAGGAATTTTCTTTTCATGTATGTTACAGTAGTTTACTCTTTACTTATTCCGTTTGCAACATCTTTCTTAATCTCAAAGAAATATGAAAATTATACAGTAGAGATTAATGACCATTATGAATTAAGCCCAGAAGATCATTACATTGAAGTTACTTTAAACATACCAGCCTCTTACACATCTAGTTCGTTACTTGATGAAGATCAAGTTATAGATCCTAATTTATTATTTAAGAAGCTATTTAGCAGAGCTTTAAAGACTAAATTGAGAAGATCTCCATACTATGCTAAACTTCGTTTTATTGAGTTAGACAAATGCTCAAACCTAAGGGTTTCTGTATCACAAGATAAAATGATTTTAAAAAAGAAATGTGGTGACGTTATAATTGAAATAATAATAAACAACAATAAGAATACAAAGTTAGCTAATTCGACAACTTAAACTATTTTTATTATTATTAATGCTATTAGTAGTATAGCTAAATATGGAGCAGATATTTTAAATGATCTCCACGCTTCTTCTCCAGTAGGATTTTTAAGCAATTTAAAGGAGAACAATAGTAAAATTGCAGAAAATATACTAGCAATGACTAGATAAATCATTCCTACGTAAAGATATAATATAAGCGCAAATGGTATCATTAATATATTTGATATAGCAATATATTTTGCAGCAGATTTCTCTGGTAATAATACTGGTAACATAGGTATTCCTGCCTTACTATAATCTTCCTTAAATTTTAACGCTAAAGACCAGAAATGACCTGGCGTCCACATGAATATTAATAAGCCTAAAAGAAGTGATGCTAGAGTAAAATTATTTGTCATAGCTGCATAACCAGCCCATGCTGCTGCACTACCAGCAAATCCACCTATTACTATATTTAAAGGTGATCTGGGTTTTAACCAAATAGTATATACAAAAATATAAATTAAACCTCCTAAAAGAATAAATAAAGCAGTAAGGGGATTTGCTATTAAACCTATCAAGCTACCAATACCTAATAAGGTACTTCCTACTATTATTGCTTCTTTCTTACTTACATATCCCATAACTGTAGGTCTTTTTGAAGTCCTTTTCATTACCTTATCTCTATCAATTTCTACCCCTTCGTTTACTATCATTGAACCTCCAGAAGCTAGAGTACCTCCTATAAGAACTGCTATTAAATTTATTAGAAGTATCTTGCCAGTTAAGAAGGCTCCAGCTAAAGCTGCTAAATCTAACAGCCATATAATTCTTGGTTTACTTAATTTAGCATAATAGATAAGTCTAATTCTAGGCGAAACTGCCATTCTTTATCAGACTTAAGTTTTTGATTTTATAAATAAAAATTTTAGTTTGAATGATATGTATTTAGTCTTTTTAAGAAAAATTATCACGTTCTAATTAAAAGTATTAGATCCGATAAAGCACCATATGCTGCATTAATTGGGCCTGCTCCAGGGCCTATTATGGTTGTATTTTGTATATCGCTCTCAATTTCTAAGGCATTTAAAACGCCATTAACATTATAAAGTGGATCGTTTTTATCTATCTCCAAAGGCTTTACATAAGTTTCCTTTCCATCTGAGTAAGCTATTAATTTTATTTTAGTCCCTTTTTCTCTAGTTTTATTTATTAATTCATTATTTATATTTTTTATTCCTTCAAATTTTACATCGTGAATAGTTATATTTTTGCCAAAATATACGTTGGTTAATATACTTATTTTGCCTGCTGCATCAAAACCGTTTATGTCTAATTCTGGATCTCTTTCAGCGTAACCTTTATCTTGTGCTTCCTTTAATGCTGAGTTGTAGTCTAATCCTTCATACATCTTAGTAAGAATATAATTAGTTGTTCCATTTAGTATTCCTTTTATTCTAAAAACTCTTTGGCCAGGCATTACTTTATACAGATTTACAGAAGGTGTTCCGCTCATTACTGTACCTTGGAACAAGACTTTAGCGTTATGTTTTTCTGCTTCTTTCATTATTTCTGAATATTTCAAAGCGAGTGGTGCTTTATTTGTAGTAATAACATGAATGCCTTTATGAAGTGCGTTTAAGTATAAAGATAATGATGGTTCGCCATTATTATAATTTGCAGGTAGCATATCTACAATAACATCTGGTTGTACTTCGTCTATTGCTTGAAGCAAATCAATTTTCTTATCTACTTTAAAATTCTCATTATCACCTATCATTAATCCTTTAGAATTTACTATACCTATTATCTTTACATTTTGTAACTCTTTTGCTCTATCTTTTTCATTAACTAGTTTTCTAAATGCTTTTCCTACGTTTCCGAATCCTAACAGTAGTATTTTCAAGATATGATCACTTCATGTGTAATTCTTCCACCTAAATATTTTTGAATTAGACATGCTACACTTTTGGATGCTTCTAAAATTAGTGTTTCTGGAACTCCTTTTACTCCTGCAGATACTATTAGAATATCTTTTGTATTTTCTGTTACACTAGTTATTTTTGAATCTCTATGTGGATATATATGCATTACTTTTTCAGAATCAACCATTATCGGTATTCCTTTTTCTAGAATTTCTGGTTTATCTTTTCCTATTGGATAAAATTCTTCTCCTCCCCTACTTAAAATTATGGAAGGCTCTCCTTTTACTTTTGAAAGGTCGTAGATTCCAATTGGGACTAATGTGTTTGAGCTTACTACATTCCCTAGATCTACTATATCGTTTATCCTAGGTAACTTTCCAGTCCTAGTTATTCTTCTTCTTAAAGCTTCTCCTGCTGGCCTTATCTTTGTTGGATCTATTCCTATTTTCCAATAAAAATCCCTGTATGCTCTAACTATAGGATTGTTTTTTAATTCTTCTGATTCTTCGTTAGAATACAAGTCCTCTACTTTTTTTAATTCGTCTTCTGATTTTCCTTTTGAATTAGTTACACCTAAAACTTCAGTGTGAGATACGAATATTCCAAGATCTTTACACTTTTGACATATGCGTATATTCATTTTTCGTTTTCATTATATGTTAATAGTTTAACCTTTTTAACTCCTCTTATTTGAGATAATATTAAAGCTAAATCAATGAGTTCTTTCTTTTTTCCTTTTACTGCTATAGCTTCCATGCATTCTTTTTCATTTAAATGTATATGTAATGTTGAAATTATTGAAATTAATTTTTCATGCTGTACTTTTGTTATATCTCCAGTAGAATCTTCATTATAAATTATATTTATTATCCCTGTTACTTCTTTATCTTCAGATAAGTTCTCATCTAAAAAATTTCTTAATGCTATTTGAAAAATCTTAGATCTATCCATTACTGAAGATTTCTTCATGAATTTTTCGAGCTGTTCTAGTAAATCTCTAGGGATTGAAACGCTTATCTTTTCAGCACTCATGTTTAAAAATTATATTGAGGTTTTATATTAGTAATGCATGAACTATTGTTAAAAGCAGAAAAATTAGGATCAATGTTTGCAGATTTAAGATATTATGAAGTAAAAGAGATTTCTATTTCAGATACTGAGCAAGGAGTTTACATTTCAACTAATGGTAGTGATATAGGATATTCTTTAAGAGTACTTTATGACGGTAATTGGGGATACGTTAGTACTAGCAATTTAAATGATTCAGATGTCAAAAAAGCCGTAGATTCAGCCTATGGTAATGGAAAAGTAAACATAACTTACTTGCCATCTAAAAAAGATGAAGTAAAAATTAAACAGCAAAAAGAAGTTAACAAATCCATTGAGGAAATAGTTAAAGATTTGGATAGAATAAAAAACAGAATATTACAAAATACTTCAGTAAAATCTGTTAATGTCAGATATTTTTTGAGCAGTATTCATAAAGAATATTATAGTACTGAAGAAAGAGAGATCTTACAAGACTATATCATAAATGGAATAGCTATATCAGCAGTATCAAAAGAAGGAGATATCGTAGCTTCAGCTTATCACGGAGCGTCGACTTTCAAAGGTTATCCATTAGAAATTTTTGATGAAAATGAGATGATAGAAATTATTGAAAAAAGATTAAAAAATCAACTTAAAGGAAAAATACCCAAGGGAGGAGAATCAGAAGTAGTTTTAGCACCTGACGTGGTTGGTGTTTTTTCTCATGAAGCTGTAGGACATTTAGCTGAAGCAGATTTAGCAATAAATGGAATTTTAAATAGGTTAAGAGGAAAAAAGATAGCTCCTGACTTTGTAAGCATTTACGACTCACCATTTATCGATTATAATAGAGCTATAGGAGTAACTCCATACGATGATGAAGGAGTAGAAGGAAGAGATGTAAAAATTATAGACAAAGGAGCAGTTTCTGAATTTTTAGTTGATAGATATTATTCTACTTACCTTGGAGAAAAACCTACAGGGAATGCTAGGGCTGAAGATTTTAGAAGCCCAATTTTAGTAAGAATGAGAAACACATATATGCTGTCTGGAGATTATAATGTAGAAGAAATGATAAAAGAAGTAAAAGACGGTTATCTTCTTGTTTCTCCTTTAGGTGGGCAAACAAGCCCAGATGGAACTTTTCAATTTGGTATACAAGAAGGTTATATTATACATAATGGAGAAATAGGTGAACCATTAAGAAATGTTGGGATATCTGGATATACTATAGAAACGTTAAGTAAAATAGAAGCAGTATCTAAAGAATTTGATGTATGGCCAGGTTTTTGTGGTAAGGGAGGCCAATCTGTTCCAGTTGGGACAGGCGGTGCGTATATTAGAGTTAAAATGAAGGTGGGAGGAAATGTATAATATAATAGAGAAAGCAAAAGATCTAGGATATTCGGCAGAATTAATTTACATAAATAGAGAAGAATATTCAATAGAAGAAGGAGATCAAACATATTCTAGATATTTAAATGAAGAAGGATATGGCTTACGCGTATTTAAGGATGGTAAAGTAGGTTTCGCATATTCTACGAAGCTTAGTGATTCAATCTTAGAAAACGCAATAGAATCGTTAAAAGTTTCACAAAGTGATGACGCAAATAAAATACCTCCATACAATAAACCAAATTATATCAATTTGTATTATGATTTTGATTTAATAGAAGTAGCTAAAGAAAAAATAAAAGAATTAGAAGATATAAAAAAGGAGAAAATAAATGTAATAAATTTAAATTCCACAACATGGATTAGTAAAATTGGCATAATAAACACTGAAGGATTAGACGTGTATGAAAAAAGATCTGGTATAAGTGTTTCAGCATCAGGAAACTATAAAGAGGCAGGATATGTAGGTCCAGAAATTTACGAGTATATGAGTTTTAGAAATCCTAAAACAGATATTCAACAACTTAAAGAAAAATTAGTTGACAAAGTAATGATAACCAAAGAAAAAAACAAATTGGACTTTAAACCAAAATCTGTTATCTTAACTCCAAAGGCTACTTATAGCTTAATATTTCCGCTTTTGAGATATGCTATATCCACTGAAAATTATTATAGAGGAAGAACTCCATTTAAAGAAGGAGAAAGCATAAATGATAAGCTTAAGATTATAGATGATCCTACGATTAAGGAATCTATCTATAGTAGATCTTTTGACGCAGAAGGCCAACAGTCCAAGGTAAATACTATAATAGATGGGGAAATTAAGACATTTCTTAGTAATACTTATTGGGCTAATAAGACTAAAAGAGAAAATACTGCCTCGGCTTCAAGGAGCTATGCTACTACTCCAATAATATATCCAAGCAATATTTCTATATCATACAAAGAGGAATATGATAACCTAGATGACGAAAATAAAATATACATAGACGAGGTTCAAGGTGTTCATACTAGTAATTTCGATACTGGAGAATTTAGTGTAGTAGGTTCTTTTAGTTGGATTATTAAAGGAGGTAAAAAAATCTCTCTTAGAGAAATAGTTATTACATCTACATTAAAGGACTTATTAAAGAATATTGTGGCTTCAACTAAAAAGAGGGAAATACAAGGAAATATAATAACTGGTAATTTAGAAATATTAAATGTATCAATAGTTTAAAAAATTTTTAATAAGGATTTTCACAAAGTTTAAATATTGTTTATTAATAGTTTTCTTTATGAAAGTAATATTAGCATATGATGGTTCAGATTATTCTAAAAAGGCAGTGTTTTTTGCTTTAAGATTTCTAAAGAAAGAAGATGAAATTCACATAGTAACAGTTGTTAAAGAAGCTCCTAAAAGTCCAGAGCAAATTATAATTGAAAATGAAGAAAAAGCCAAAGAATTATTAAATAGCATAACTTCCGAAACAGCAGGATTTAATATAAAAACAAAAGTATTAGAAAGCAATGACGTAGCAGATGCTATAATAGATTATTGTAAACAAATTCAATGCGACCTAGCTATAACTGGTAGTAGAGGTTTGACAGGATTAAAAAAAGCTATAATGGGAAGTGTATCTTCAGCATTAGTTAATAAAGCAAATTTTCCAGTTCTAGTAGTAAAATAATTAAGTAATAGCTTTTTCCCTTTTATTCTTTAATTTTTGTAAGTATTCGTCAATAGTAACTATTTCGTTATTCTCGTCAACTACTAAACTACCAGGCTTTCCTTTTCTTCCTTTAAGAAAATACCATACTACTGATAGTACTGCAATTACTGCAATTAAAGAAGTAGTAAACATGTCTGGAACTGCTAATGATTCAATAACTCCCCATAGGTTTATCCCTGTAGCTACTAATGGAATTATTACTTCTAAAACTCTGAGTTGACCTATTCTATAATAGAGGAATGGAACTCCAGCTCCATCAATTATTCTTCCAGATAACCATACAATTCCACTTATTAAGCTAATATCCGCGAATGCTGTAGTAATTCCAACAGATAGTATAGCAGCTATAGTAACTATAGCAGTTATAGATCCAATCATTAACGTAGCTATTATAGGTTCATTTGATTTATTTACTTTGGAAAATATTGAAGGAGCTGATTTTTCTCTAGCCAAGTTAAATAGAATTCTTGCAGAACCTAATGTTGTTCCTATATTAGAAGATAATAAACTATTAACTGATAAAATTAAAGCAATTATTAATGGAATAAATCCAAAATTGTACATTTCTGTAATCAAAGGTTGAGGTGAATTAGATAATGAATTAAGCGAGCCACTCCATAATGCTACTAAAGCATAAGTACCTAATGTCATTGCTAATCCTCCTATTAAAAGAGCTAGCCACATGCCTTTACTGATATTCTCAAATGGCTTCTTAGTCTCTTCTCCTAAATATGTAGAAGCTCCTGCTCCAGAAATACTTACCATTGATAATACAAAAGCTGCAGCTAAATCAGTCATTGGAATATTTGATGAAGGCATAACGTAATTTGCATGAAATCCTCTAGTCAATGAAATTCCAAAAAGAGCTATAAGTAGGATAGCTTCTGCTGTTGCACTTATACTTACTATTTTTCCTAAAACAAATTTAATATGAGTTAAAGAAATTAGGGAAGGATATAATATTCCAAATGCTATTATAATTCCTTCATAAATTGGGGATAAAGATATTCCATACATACTTAACGCGACACTTAACAAAAGGTATATTGCGATTGCGTTTACAGCGTTAAGAAAAGAATAAGCTAAGGCTTCAAGTACTGCCTCATAAAAAGATACAGTTCTATTTTTCCATGCACTATATCCAAAAGTATAATATCCTCCGGCTGATGCAACTTTAGAAGTATACCTTGTTAGAGTATATATCCATAATGCACTACCAAGTAAAGCCAAAATTGTAGTGAAAACTACAGAATATCCTACAAAAGCTATTGCTGCTGTAGTAGTAGAGACTACACTACCTAATGGTGCTGTAACAGCCATTGCTTGGCCATAAGTTTCTTTTAATGAAATGGAAGATTTACTGAGTTTCATACTCCCTTTAAGCTTTTCGGTCATAAGCTATTATAAAGTTTCCCTTACTTTTTTACATAAGTTTCAGCAAAACTTAAAGGGAAGAATATATAAAAAATATTAACTTGGCTTATAGGGAGATAAAAAAGTTACTTAAGGTTAACAAAAGATTTTTGATATATTGTTATTTCTGAACTGCAGATTGAGAAACATTTTCAGATAGTATATCTTTAAGTGAAGCCTTTAATTCTTCAAATCTAATTCTCATTTCTGGCGGAAATGGTTTTTTAGGTTTTATATTATCTAAAATTTGTAAAGCGTCTTTAATAAGATCTTTAGCTTTGCTTTCATTACTATCAGATATTTGATAAGCCTGCCTTATGATTTTTTCAGCATTATTAAAATTATTTAGGTCGTCTTGAGTTATCTCTCCATCTTGTAGTAAAAATGTATTCATATCACTCTTAACTAGCGGTAGCTGTAAATCTATTACCATCCATAATTTGTTTATTATGCTCATCAAGTTTAAAGAGAAGCTAAAGAAAATAAGCTATTATTACATAAAGTGTGAGCTTGGCTAAGATAAATGACTCTAATCTTTTTAAACAGCAAAGATGGAGTAGGTCTAGATCCTAAGATGGAATGTAAACCTAAAATAAGGAGAATCAGTACTGGGAGAAGTCAGCTTATATAGATAAGTTATTCTTTTTATTAGTTTTATAGAAATATTCTTAGTTTATAGAAATGATTATATCAAAAAATAACTATTTATTTGAAATTTAACCGAAAGTCCATATGATAAGAAACTATTAACAAATTTTTTATTATACATTATGATAATGAATAGCATATGTTATTAAGTCAAATTAGTTTAATCGGAGCAATTTTTGCAGGTATAACAATAGTGTTAGGTGGAATAGTAGAGGGATACGGCTATGGTTTATCCCTAGGTACTAATTGGCCTTATACCAGAGATATATTACAAACAGCAGCTAAAAAAGATCCAGAAGCTATACATAGAATTAGCGCTACTATAGTAGGATTAATATCATTAGCTTTCTTAATTTTAAGATTCTCTATAATTACATTAGCAGGATTCCTGGGAGTTGTAGCTACTGCATTATTAGGGATGGCCACTTTATACGTATTAGCTGGCAAACTACCATCATATTTTCAAGGATTGCATGATATTGCTGCATATAGTGTATTCGCAGTTTACTTAGTAATATTTTTAAAAGGATTTAACTTTAATATTATAAGCTTCTTCCTTTATGCAGTTTTACCACCTCATTTCCTATATTTTGTTATATTTATGGGTGGGGTAGTAACTGGACTTCGAAAAATGAAATTCCAAATAGGAAATGTAACTAGACCTAAAAATAAAATACAATACGCTTGGCTTATTCATGGAGCTTTAGCAGCTATATTTATTATTGCATTAGCTATAGAAAGGCTTTATTTAGCTTTAGGTTTAACCATAATTGAAGCAATAGTAGGTTTATGGGTTTATGATTCATCTAATAGAAATGCCAGCAAACCAGGCATATCTGTAGGTTTACATCAATTGTTTTCTCTTCTGGTAGTAACTGCACTAATAATTGCATCTGTCTAATCAGTCGAGGTGCATCATATCATAATATCATCGTGTTGTGAATTCATCATCTAAAGTATCAAGTGTTATATTAAGTTGTGTATCTGCATCTAAGTTATAATATTTCTTTATAATCTTAGCTATTGCTGAGTATATAAATTCAGACATAGTTGTTCTATTAATACCAGATTCAGAAGATATAACTCCCCAAGGTTTTCCTTGTAGCACTTTTCCTATAAGTATTATTTCTTCTTCTGGATCCAATAATTTATCAGTACTCCAGAAATATTTTAACGTAAGTAGATGTATTGCATCTGCTGAAGCTTCATATGGACTTGAGCCTTGAAGGAATGCTAATGCTTTAGCTAAATATATTTTATTGATTTTAAATTCCTTAACAGAAGGATTTCCTTTTAATAGTAATCTAGCTAATTGTGGACTCATATTAAAGTATATGTCATGTAAAGTTTGTAACAATCTCTCTTTGAAAATGAATGATATTATGCTTAGTATTTCCTTTGCTTTTTCTGATATAGGTTTGATGACTATTACTGGAAAGTCTCCAAATTTCTCATTTTTTCTAGGTGAAACATGAACAGGAATGAAACCATTTTTTATCCAAAAATTCAAGACTTTTGGATCTCCCATAAATGAAGAGCCTATCCAATCTACATTAGAATTTTCACTTATTAATTGCAGTAGTTTACTCCCAAATCCTTTCCCTTGAAATTCTGGAGTTACAGCAATTCTAACTATTCTCCAGCCTTTTAGTTTTCCAAAATCTCTTATTCGTCCATGCTTTAATATTCTATCTGGAATCAAATCCCCATCAAAAGTACCTCCTCTCAAAGCAGTATCAATTAAACTATCGCTTAATTCTCCTTCTTCTGAAACTTGAGCTACAGCAATGTAATATTTTCCTTCACATGTTGAAATTGTCTTTATTGTATGATGAACTCCATCTGCCATAATCATCAAGTCATCTGGATTATTTCTATAATGTGCTGTTACCAAAATTCCATATACCTGCGATAATTTTTCATCTTGGTTAAATAATGATTCTTTATCTTGAGTTTCATATTCAGCTATTTTTATATCTTTAGGTAGGGGAGTTATATCAGCGTTTAATACTAAAGCATCATAAAGCCAAGATTCTATTGGATCTCCTTCAGCATAACGCAAAGGCTTTTCCATAGTGATCCAATTTACTGGAATTTTCTTTTCTTTGATTAATTCATTTAAATATCTTAAAAATGTCTTTCCAGTACCTTCATATCCATGAGTTGTTGTAACTAAAATTATTTTTCTCCACTTTCTAAGAGTATGAATCAAAAAATTCATGCCTATTGCTGCTGCCTCATCTACAACAATTAAATTTCCTTTACTTTCTACTGCAGCGTCGGGTGGTTTATAGATTATCCTAAATTTTTTGCCTTCTATACTCCTGGTAAAACCTAGGTCTGATTTTTCCTCATCAAATTCTATGTCTAGTGCCTCCAATCCTTTTTTTGCAAATTCCATTATTTGAGACGAAGAAGCTATTGAAGGAGCTGTAACTACAATATCACTATCAAAATTATCTTCTAAATTTTCTTTTATTATTCCTGCTAATCCTAGGCCGGTTACTGCGCTTTTGCCTCTTCCTCTGGGTGCTGTAATTGCTACTATTCTTTTTCCTCCTCTTATTATATATTTTATTCCATCTAGTGCTTTAATTTGATCTTGGCTGATAGTTAATTCATGGAGTTCTTTTGGCATTAGTATTCTATTGGGAATTATTTTTTCTGGTTTTTTTACATTGCCACTAAATATATTTGCAGTATAAGTATCTTGTTCTACTATAAATATTCCTTGATGATCATGTAATTTTCTTTTAAATCGATTTTCATATATATTAGATATTTTACCATTTCTTATTATTGAATTTCTAAATATCTTATTAGTCACTAAATCATTGGTATATAATATTATTAATCCGCCACCTCTTGCTAAGTCTACTAATCTACCAATGTAATTAGGCTGGAAATTATCTACTAAATCAAGAATAACTAAATCATAAGTATTACCAAGATAATTTTCTGATGACGAATAATCTATATCTTCAAAGTTTTTATCTGAAAGAATTTTCTTAATTTCATCTCTTCTATCTTTTGCGTGTTTAACCCAAGGATGGAACGCATATAATATACTAGGAGAACTATTAACTTGTAAGTATGTTTTAATAGTATCTATTAAATCGCTAATATAATCCTCTTTTTCTATATAAACTAAATTTCTGTAATATCTATTCATTCCATCAATGAGCGCATTTTTTAGCTGAGCGTAAAATTCCTGTTTTTCCATTTACCTACAAATTATATTTTTTCCTTAAAGCTTCTTCTACATCTATATTTTTCATGTTTGCTATTGATATAGCCCAAGCTATAACGTCTGCTAATTCTTCTTGAATATTTTTATCTTCGTTTGATAATAAAGCTTCTGCTAATTCGCCCACTTCTTCTACAAACCACGTGAAAGTTGGGAATAATCCTCTCTTAGTATCTTGCTCTAAGTACATTTGCCTCATTTTATCTTGCAATTCTTTAAGTTCCAAGTCCTATCTCCCTCCTTATTATTGATATATCATCTTTCATCAATTTTACTGTATATTTAGCTCTTTCGTTCCAGCTATTATCTACAAATATTATATCTATTTTCATCTCTTTACTGATCTTATCGACAAATTTTCTATTAATAAAATATTCAATATATAATGGATTATTAGGATCATCATTTATTATATTTCTAAGTAATACTTGGCCCTTTTCTCTATCAACTTCTAAATCAGTTTTTGCATCATATTTTTTAGGTAATTCTGTAGTTTTACATATAACAAATTCGTCACAACATAATATACATGAATTCTCGTTTAATGCATTCTTAATATCTTCTGGAATGTTCAAGACTATATACTTAATTATAACTTAAAAATAAAAATATGTATGCCTACAGCAACAGGCAAAAAAATAGTTACGTCTGAAAACTATATAGCTTCTCATATAGGTGCAGAAATACTAGAAAAAGGAGGAAATGCTTTTGACGCTGCCATAGCAGTTAGTGCTGCATTATCTGTAGTAATCCCTCATACAAGCGGATTAGGAGGAGATGGCTTTCTATTAGCTAGAACTCCAGAAGGGATTATAGCGTATAATTCTTCTGGTTGGTCTCCTAAGAATCTTAAGGCAGAAAAAATAGGTGAAAGAGATCCTAATTCTGTAGTAATTCCGGGGCTAGTAGATTTATGGTATTTTCTAGAAGAATATACTACTCTACCTTATGAAGAATTACTTTATCCAGCAATTTCATTAGCTATTAATGGATTTTATGTAGGGAAGTCTCTTCATCATGCAATTTTAAATACAGTAAAGCTAAATAATGAATGGTATTCTGTTTTTGGCAATAAAAGATTTGGAGATTTTATAAAGTTTCCTAAACTGGGCAGAATACTTAAAGAGATTGCAAGAGATCCAAGAAGCTTTTATGAAGGAAAGATATCAGAAGAATTAGTAGAAGGATTACACAAGTTTAATGTCCCTGTAGAGCAGTCAGACTTTTCTGAATTTCATGGAGAGAAAGTTAATCTAATAAAAATTAATTACAAAGATTTTGTTGTTCATGAATTTCCTCCAAATACTCAAGGTATAACTACTTTACAGATCTTGAAAATGGTAGAAATATCAAAAATTAACTCAATGCCTTATAACGATATTAAAAGAGTAAATAATCATATAAAAATTTCTACAATAGCTTACGAAGATAGAAATAATTACGTTGCTGATCCAAGATTTTACAAAATTCCGGATTACTTGTTAGATGAGGAATATTTAGCAAAAAGAATGATAGATGAAGGAGTTCAATTATCACTTAACAACGGAGACACTACATTTTTTGCAGTTTCAGATGGTGAAAACGATGTGGGATTAGTTCAAAGCTTATTTTATCCTTTTGGTTCGGGAATAATTATAGATGACATAGTATTCAATAATAGAGGATATGGATTCTCAGAAGGAAATAACAAACCAGAGGGAAGAAAAAGGCCATTACATACGCTTTCTATACTATATGCGGAGAAAAGAGATAAAGAGAGTTTAATAATAGGTTGTGCAGGTGGAGATTTAAGACCACAAATTCATGCTGAAGTTTTTGAATATTACTCTGATTATATGATGGAAATAGATGAAGCAGTAAATGCTCCTAGATTTATGTACTTAGGAAATAAAGTAATTGCTGAAAAGAGACTAGGTATTCCCGCAACACAAGAAGACTATTATTCGAGAAACGTAGGAATTGTTCAAGCTATAAAGAATAAAAACGGAAAAATTATTGGAGTAGCCGATCCTAGAAGTGAAGGCGTTGTTATTCCGGTACGTTAACGCAATTGGCATAATCAAAAGCTATTAGTAATGCGCCATATTCAGGTGATTTTTTCTTCTTAAGAGTTTCTATTCCTTTTTCTTTCAATAATGACTGAAAATTTGAAGAGAAAAATTCAGATTCGAACATCCCTCCGCTTACATATACTTGTGATATACCTACTCGTTTAGAAACATAGATAGCATCCTCAGCTAATTGCTTTGCTGCTTCAATCATTATTTGTTTTGCTTTATTATCGCCTTTAATTGCTGCCTCATTTACTACTTTTGCTAAAGATGCTATTTCGTCAATTTTATGTCCTTCGTGATAACTCCATCTTATTATATCATCTAAATCCCTTGCTTTTATATTTGCAAGAATAAGTTCTGCTAATAATGATTTTTCTTCTCTTCCATCTAGCATTTTTACAAGTAATCTTAATGCTTTTCTTCCTATCCAATAAGCTGATCCCTCATCTGATAATAACCATCCTGCTCCTCCTACTCTAATTCTATTCTTTCCATCAAATCCCATAACCACGCTTCCAGTACCTGAAATTACTATTACGCCGGGCCTTCCTCTAGTCTCTGCATATAGTGAAATAAATGAATCATGCTCTATTATTGTATTTTCTGCAATATCTTTCAATGCATTAAACAAAATTTTATAGTCATGCTTAGAATCTAATCCAGCTAAACCTATACATGCTACATCAGGTTTAATATTATGAGTTGCTGACTGTATTGCTTCCCTTATATTATTTACAGTTTTTTCTATTCCTATATTATGAAAATTGCCTGGTCCTGCTTCTCCTTCACCTATGTATTTTCCATCACAAGAATATGCTATAGCTGCCGTAGAAGTTCCTCCTGCATCTACTCCTACAAGAATCATGATAATATATACTTTTTAAAAAGTACCAAATAAATTTTTATGAAAGATATTAGATGGAATAGCTATTCAAGATAGTTAAGCCTTCGATAATATTACTGACTAGATATAAATAAAAATCTAATTTAAATTGATTAAATTGATGGACAACTTTAGATGTTATATCAGCTTTTATCATCTTAAAACAGTAATATAAATAAATTTTCATTGATGAACAACGTATAATTATACAAGATAAAAACTGCTATCTATATAGAGTTAGAAATAACCAATTAACTTACAAAAATGCAGTAAGAAGTTTAATAAGTCTTTATTCCTTTTAGACTTTATAAGATTTTGGGATATATGGTTTAAAGTTTTAGAAAGCTAAAGAAAATCATCTACTAAAAATTTCCCAGAATTACGTATATAAAATTTATACGATATTTTGTGACTTGAAGCGATTCTTTTTTTATCTTTTATTCTAATTATTAGTGATGAAAGTTCTTATACTTGGAATAGACGGATACTTGGGTTGGGCTTTAGCATTAAGACTAATATCAAGAAATCATGAAGTAATAGGTATAGATAATTTAGCAACAAGGAAAGCAGTAGAAGAAATAGGTTCAGATTCAGCATTTCCTTTACCTAGTCCAGAAGAAAGAGTTAAAGAAGTTAAAAAACACCTAGGAGGAAATCTCGAATTTCATGTTGGAGATATAACTAATAAGGATTTTCTTTCTGATATAATAAAAAGGAATAAGCCTGATGTTGTAGTTCACTTTGCCGAACAAAGATCTGCTCCATATTCTATGAGAGATCTTGATCATGCAAAATACACTTTGCAAAACAATTTATTTGGTACTCTTAATTTAATTTACTCTGTGAAAGAAATTGATCCAGCAATTCATATTCTTAAAATGGGTACTATGGGTGAATTCGGTACACCTAACTTCGATATTCCTGAATCTCCATTTGTAAATGCTATAATAAATGGAAAAGAAGACAAAATTTTTACACCTAGGTGGGGAGGTTCTATTTACCATTTTTCTAAAATATTCGATAGCTATCTCTTAGCTTACTATAATCAATTATATGGATTAACAATGACTGATATAATGCAAGGTCCAGTTTATGGTACAAAAATTCCAGAAATGACTTCAGAATCATTAAGAACTAGATTTGATTTCGATGAAAGCTATGGTACAGTAGTGAATAGATTTTGTGTAGAAGCAATCCTAGGTTTACCTCTAACTCCATACGGGAAAGGTGGACAAACTAGAGGATTTATATCCCTCGAGGATAGCGTAGAGGCTTTAAAGACATTAATAGAGCATCCACCTAAGCAAGGAGAATATAGAGTTGTAAATCAATTCATGGAAGTTCATAGCGTAAATGAAATTGCAGAAATGGTAAAAAATGCTGGAGAACAGTTAGGACTACAGACTTCAATTCAACATGTTCCAAATCCAAGAGTAGAAAAAGAAGAACATTATTATAATCCTGAGAAGAGAATTCTAGAAGAATTAGGATTCAAACCAAAAAGAAATATGAAAGATGAAGTAAAAGTAATGATAGAAGATTTGCTTCCTTATAAGGAAAGGCTAGAAAGATATAAACAAGTAATTATGCCAAAAACAAAATGGAGGTAATAAGAAAATAATTATAAATTTTGAAATGAATACTCTAATGCTTTAAAGTAATTATCTGGATCTCCTACATTTAACCATTTTTCATCTTCTAATTCAAGACTTAATACTTCTCCTCCATCATCTAAAATTTTCTTTATCCCATATGTTAATTCTAATTCTCCTTCGCTTATTTTTATATTTTTCAGATATGTAAAGATTTTAGGTTTGAAAATATAAACTGCTGAAATTGCTAAATTAGAGAAAGGCTGAGGAGGTTTTTCTTGAACATCTAAAATGTAATACATAGCATGATTCATGAATTTTCCCTGGTCTTTGACTTTTGCTATACCGTATCTATGTGGATTATTTACCTTCCTTAATAATAATACTGCATCAGGATTATTTTGTTCAAATAATTCTTTTGCTTCATAATATCCTCCAGTTAGTACACCATCATCTGCATGTACAAAAAAGGGTTCACCACAAGCAAAATTTTCTGCTCTTAATACTGCATCCCCAAATCCTTTTGGAGTGTCTTGAAAGAAGAAAGTTACTCCTCTTTCGAATAAATAATCCATTAAAAGCTTTCCATGTTTTCCTACAACTATGCTAAAATTGTTAACTCCACAAGCTCTTAAAGAATCCATAATAAGATCAATTATAGGTCTCATTACTCTTTTTCCATCTTCTTTTTTAAATAGTGGTAGTAGTGCTTTAGGCATTACTGAAGTTATATATTTCATTCTACTTCCTAGGCCAGCAGACGTAATAATAGCTTTGCTTACCATTATATTCACATTAGACTGTTATTTCCTCGATTTTTTTATCTTCTTTTATTATACTAGCTATTGCCTTAGCCATACTAACTGGATCTTTGGATTGCCATAAGTTTCTTCCTACTGTAATGCCTTTTGCTCCAGCATCTATAGCATCTTTTAACATCATGAGAAATTCTTTATCATCCTTAGTCTTTGGACCTCCTCTAATTACTATAGGTGAAAAGGCAACATTTACTACTTCTCTAAATGATTCTTTGCTTCCAGTATAATCGACTTTTAGAATATCAGCACCTATTTCTGATGCTAACCTAGTAACATATTTCACTAAGTTTACATCTTTAACAGAATCTGGATTATCTGGAGAAACGTATAATGGTTCGATAATAAAAGGAATTCCATAATCATGAGCTTCTTTCCTAGCTAATGATAGTTGATCTATGTTATATCCTTCAACTCTATCATCTCCATAGCCTACTACTAAGTAAGTGACTACAGCGTCAGCTCCAGCTTCTACTGCTTCTTTAACATTATAAACCATTGAATAATAGCCAGACGAGAACTTTCTTTCTTTTCTCCATACGTTTGCAGTATCAAGCCTAGCTATTATCATAGAAGAAGATCTGGTGTAAAAGTTTTCTTCTACTATTCTTAGCATAGCAGGAGACATCTGTAATGCATCTGGTATTCCAGAGAGTTTTGAAACTATTTCAGCCGGATTTTCTATTCCCTTTAATGGTCCCATTACTAATCCATGATCCAAGGCTACAATGAAAGTTTTCCCTTTTTCGAAAAGTCTTTTTAACCTTATATCTAAACCTGACATATATATAGAGCAATCTTATAGCTTAAAGTTTTTTACTTCTTTTATTGCCGTTCTAATCAAGCTTCTTGCATATGGATTTAAGAAGTAGCTTAATACTACATAAATTATTATCGAGAAAAGTGTTAGTTTTATCATTATTTCTAATTCAGGAATAGTTCTTTCTTTAGTTAATCCAAGAAAAGGAAACGAAGCTAACAACGATAAGAAAATTGATACTATAGCTTCTCTTTTTGGAAATCTAAAACTATACAATTTTTTTGAGGTTAAGAAAGAAGAAATTAACATACCAATAGAATTAATGAGTAAAGCAGAAGATATTATTACAGCAAGTAAAGGAGAGATTTGATATATATTTTCATTATCTTTAATCATATATGCTAATATTAGCATTGATGTTACACCAAAAGCTGATATTATTACATTATTTCTAGTCAATTTAGCTGTATATCCTTTAAATTCACCTTTTGACTCTACTGACAGAGTCTCATCCTTCATGTATATTGCTCTATAAAAAATGCTATATAAAGCGCGGATAAAATTTGAAGTAGAAAGAACTAACAATGCCCATATGGAAGCTATATACTCTGGTCTTAGAATATACAAAAGTCTTTCTCCATCTACTAATATTATTAAGAGAAAAATTCCTCCGGCAGTAAAAAATAGCTTTAATGCTGTTTCAATTAGCTTAGGATCTTTAGATTCTTGTAACTTTAAAACTAGTCCATCTGTTGAAGCTTGGCTCCAATATACTATATTCGAAATTATTAATGCGGATTCAAAATAAGAAATTGGAATTGCAGAGCCTACTAATGCAACTATAATTAGCGTTAAAGTCGATTCTATTATTAATTGCACATAATTCATGATAAAGACTAGAGACTTTTTAACTGCTGTAAATGCTACTTTAAAATCTACTTTTAAGTTGGCATTGACGAAAACTAAGTTGAAAAGTATTTGAGACAAGTAGCCTATAGTGTACGCTAAAATTACTGCTTCTATTGATAAATGAAAATAAAACATTAGTACAATACCCGATCCTAATCTCAATAATTGAAAAGATACTGTAGATATAGCTGTTAATCTAGGAGATTTTCCTATAGCTATAGAATTGCTTATCTTCATTAGATAAATTGATATTATTAAGAGAATGGCTAAGTAAAAGTACGAAAATATATGATACCCAGAAATATTTACAAAGTCAGGAATAAGAAAGAAATAAATAAGAGAGGACAAAGCTCCTGCCAGAGCGTTTATTATAATTATTCCACCTATTTTTCTTCCTTCTGCGGAATATCTAGACGTTATTGACGAAAAAAGATCTCCAGGAATAGTAAAATAACCAGTTACTAAAATGAAAATATACTGCCATATTCCAAAAGTTTCTATTGATATTGAAGACAAGTATCTAACAACTAAAAGCGAAAAAAGGAAAGAAATAGGAGCAACTAAAGTTTTTAACAAAAGATTGAATAAGCCTATTCTTACAAATCCTGCACTCCTATTCCCTTGCTTTTCCTTATTTTCCATAATTAATCACAAAACAGAAACTTTTCTATTTTTCTCTCAATTTCTTTATCTGAAATTTCTTTATCTAAATTTACATTTATCTCTTTCAGTTTAGATGTTTTAACTCTAGACAAATTAAGGCACTCCTTGGTATTTGAAATATAATCTATAGTTTTACTTAAATCTTCTTTTCTAGTTTCAGAAAGTTTCAATATTATATCATACCATTCTTTCCATATTTTTATCTTCATTAGATGAAGAAAAAATAAATGAACTATTAAGATTTGTCCTAATCTAAACTATTCTCAAACATATTATCTAGTGCTTTAGCTACATCTCTGATCGAGAGGATACCGCATAATTTTCCTGAATTATCTACTACCGGTAGATGTCTTATATTACTTGATCTCATAATGCTCAAAGCTCCAGTTATTGGTGAGTCTTCTCTTATTGTTATTAATGATGCAGTCATTATATTTTTAGCCAATGAATTTAGATCTTCTCCTTTTCCAATAGCTCTTACTATATCTTTTTCAGTTATAATTCCTATAGGCTTACCATTATCTACTACTATAACTGATCCTACGTTATTTTCTGTCATAATTTTAGCTACATCTTTCAATTTAGATTCTTTATCTACAGATATTACATTACTTCTCATGTATTCTTTAACTAGTTCTTCCATAATAATATATCTACATAGAGATATATAAATGCTTCAACTAGATTTATGTATATAATTTTCTTTTTCTATTTTATTCAGAATACAAAAATATAACTAGTTTATCTATATTTTATAATATAAATGGAGTATTATTACTAAGTATTTAAAGTGATAATTCCACACAATAATTTACTAAAATAACATATTAAGATAAGACTAATAAGTTGCTAGATACTTATTTTTATTAGCATTTATTAAGACTAAAATAATTAAAAATTCTAATCTATCTTGTTTTAAAGATTATTGGTTATAAATTGTGTTAACTAGAATAAAATAATGATAATTTAAGTTTTTATACCCTAAATTATAAAAGGGTTTTGATTAAACTTTAATAACCCATATGTTAAAACTTTATTTTGAATAGTATGAACCTAACTATATTAAAACTCAAAGCTAACATGTTACTAGCCAGTATAGGGATATTCCTTTTAGGATTTGCTTTAATATTTGCCGTAGTTAGCTATTTCTATGGACTAAGTTTCGCTCCACTAGTAATAGTAGGAATCTTATCATTCCTTATTGTACTTGATATAATACAATGGTTATTTGGGCCATATCTTATAAATGCAATGTATAAAACCGTAGAAGTGACTCCAAATGATCCCACTTACGGATGGGTAGTCGATGTTGTAAATGAAGTAGCAATGTACAATAGAATGTCCCCTCCTAAAGTCTATATAGCTAATGTTCCTTTCCCTAATGCTTTTGCCTATGGAAGCCCAATAGCAGGAAAAAGAGTAGCAATAACATTACCACTATTAAAAATGTTAAATAAAGATGAGCTAAAGGCAGTTTTAGGTCACGAGCTTGGTCATTTAAGGCATAAAGATGTACAATTACTAATGGCTGTAGGATTAATTCCAGCACTATTATTCTGGATTGGCTACTCACTAATGTTTAGTGGGATGTTCTCAGAAGGAGGAGGAAGAAACAACAATGCAGGAGCATTATGGTTAGTAGGTATAGCGCTTCTAGTAGTAAGCTATCTATTCCAGTTCTTTGTCCTCTATTTAAATAGAATGAGAGAAGCGTATGCAGATGTTAATGCAGCAGAAACAGTACCTAATGGTGCTGAAAATTTAGAGAGAGCATTAGCAAAGATTACACTATCTACTGATCCTAGAATTCTTGAAAAATATAAAAAGAAAAATAACAATAATATAGCAAATATGCTATTCTTCTCTCCAATAGAAGTTAATGAAGATATTCCAGAAACCAGTGTAGATGAATTAATTGAATACTGGAAACATGAAAAAGTGTCTTGGTTTTCAGATTTCTTTAGTGACCATCCAAGTTCAGCGAAAAGAATACAATTATTAGAAAAATTGAAATATGCATTTCCAGCATAAACATTTTTTTAGACATAAAATTGTTTTATAAATACTTTAGATATTATTCAAATTCAATAGTGGCAGGAGGTTTTGAAGTTATATCATATAATACTTCTTTAACTTTAGGTATATCCATTATTTCGTCTGCAATTTTATTTAAAATTCCTTTATCTATCTTTGCAAAGTCTGCAGTCATAAAATCTTCAGTAATTACTGCTCTTATTGCGATAGAATATGGCAAATCTTGATCCTTTTCTTTAAGCTTTAACAGAACATGCGTAATATCGTATTTAGTTATTTTTTGAACAGTTTCTCTTAGTTTATCGTAATCACAATTACTATCTATACTTGCTATTTTACCAAAACTTCTTACATCTCCTTTAACTCCAGTAGCCTTATTCTTATACGTAAATACTTTTTCTCCTAAATCTGCAGAAATTGTTTGATCTAAAATTTTATTTGACTCCAAGATAGCAGAAAAATATTGAGAATATCCTTTTCCATCTAAATATTTTTCTACAATACTATTAGCTTCTCTTTCTATTTCTAATTTTTCTTTAGTTACTCTACCTATTATTCTCACTAAAAGACCAGGCCCAGGAAATGGTTGTCTTTCTGAAATTTCTTTTGGTAAGCCTAAATATCTTGCAACTTCTCTTACTTCATTTTTATATAAGTCAGCTAACGGTTCTATTACTTTAAATCCCCATGTTTTCTCTGTATCTATACCTAGCTGAACTAGAACGTTGTGTTGAGTTTTTATACCCCCTTGAGTTTCTATCCAATCCGCAGCTATAGTTCCTTGAACTAGATAAGTTATTTTATATTCTTTTATTAATTCTGAAAGCGTATTATAAAATAAATCTCTAAATTTTTTCCTTTTTTCTTCTGCATCTTCTAAGCCTTCCAAATTACTTATAAATTCTTTGCTTTTATCAATAATTTTAATTGGAATAATATCTTTTAGAGAATTCTTCACAATATTAGCTTCATTTTTTCTCAAAAATCCAGTATCAATCATTACTGGTATTACATTCTTGCCTAAAATTTTATACATTAATACTGCAGCTGTAGTACTGTCTACTCCACCGCTTATTGCTGCTAAAATTTTTTCATCTTTAAATTTTATTAATTGTGGCTCGATTTCTTTGATAAATTCTGAAGGATTAAACACACTTATCTAGGATATTTAATGTTATATAATTCTTTAACTTTATCTATGTCTACATTATCCCTTATTACTTTCTCTGTTTTAGATGCCATTTCATATATTTCTTCTTCTAAACTTTTACTAAATATCTTTATGTCAAAAAGATCTAGAATACTTGAATTATATAATGAGCCATGGATACTATAACCCATCTTATTACCTTTAAATGCTCCATCTTGGATATTGGTTTCTATTTCATTTCTTTTAGTTATTGTCAAAAAAGGTTTATCTTCGTAGTAATTAATTTTTCCTCTTCTTATTTCATATCCCACAATTTTTCCTCTTCTTTCATTTTCTGCTATACTTATTGAAACTACCTTTTCCATATCGAATCTTACTTCAAAATCAAAAAATCCTAGACCTTCATACTCTCTAGGCTTTCCGCTTTCGATACCATACGGATCAATTAATTTTTTACCCATTATTTGAAAACCACCACATATTCCTAGTACTGGTTTTTTCCTTAGAACTTCTATAAATCCTCTTTCTTTTAACCAGGCTAATGATTTGAAAGTGTTCCTACTACCCGGAAGAATAATTAGATCTGCTTTTTCCGCCTTTTTAGGATTGTTAATAAAAGTAACTGAGGCGTTAGATTTTTCAAAAGCTTGAAATTCATTAAAATTGCTCATATAAGGATAATTGATTATAGCAACGTTTATTTCTCCATCTCCTATTTCGCTTATATTCATTGAATCTTCTGCCATAATAGGAGTTTTATCTAAATATGGTATTGCTCCTAAATACTTCATGGATGTTCTTTGTTCTAGCCAAGTAATTGCGTCATCTAAAAATGATTTTTCTCCTCTGAATTTATTTATTATGAAACCTTTTAGCATCGGTCTTAATGATGGAGGTAACATTTCATAAACTCCATATGCTGATGAGAAAGATCCACCTCTATCTATATCTAAAACAAGAATAGAAGGAATTCCTTCTTTCATTGGGAAGATAGTTGTTATATCTCTATCTAGGAAATTGGGTTCTATTCCACCTGCTCCTTCTATTATCATGTCAGTTTTTAATTCTCTCTTGATTTTTTTATCCCAAATTTCAAAAATCATAGAATAATATTCCTTAGGATTAATATTACCTAATGATTTACCATATAAAATTACTTCAATTCCATTTCCAGATGGCTTTAATAATACTGGATTCATGAAATTTCTAGGTTTTAATCCTCTTCCTAGCGATTGAAATGCTTGAATGAATGCAATTTCTCCTCCTTCTACTGATGGAAAGCTATTTAGGGACATATTTTGTGCTTTAAAAGGAATTCCATTAAGTAATCTGACAAGCCCCGTAGTTACAAATGATTTTCCTGAGTCGCTCATTGTTGAAGAAATTATAATTGGCATAGTTATTTTAAGAATGTGAAGTCTTTAAAAGGAATCCTTTCACAAATATCATTCTTTACTATTATTCCTTCAGTAAAGGGAGACATCGATTTAGTAGCAGAATATAGCTTTATTTCTCCAATATTAGTAGGAACAATAACGGGACTAATAGATTTTATTTCATATTTTCTTATTTATTTTCTTATAGGAAATTTGGCTAAATATGCATTAATTATCATTATTGAAATACTACGAGGTTTTAATCATCTTGATGGTTTACTGGATTTTGGAGATGCGTTAATGATTAGAGGAGATTATCAGAAGAGAGTAAAGGCATTAAAAGATGTTGAAATAGGTAGTGGCGGAATAGGGTTAGGTTTTGTATATCTAATATTGATGTTTATTGCAGTAGATAAGTTATCATCTCCATCAATTTATTTGATGCTTTCTTTAATTTCTGCAGAGGTTTTATCAAGAGGCTTAGGTATGCTTAATCTTTCAATTTTATCTCCTATGGATTTTAGTTATTTAGGAAAGATATTTCACTCAAAACTTAGAGACAAATATATATGGATAATTTTACAGCTCATCCCTTTTATACTTGGATATTCTCTAATTGTCTTTGTCATCCTTTTTATTCTCTTTTATTATTTAGGTAAGATTATACTAAGGGGTTCTTCAGGAGATCTAACTGGAGCTATAATAACTTTATCTTTTCCTCTATTCTTATTATCTGAGGAGAAATATTGCTTCCTATATTATTTATTGCATTACTTATAGATTTAGTCTTAGGAGAACCGCCTATTTATATTCATCCAGTAGTTTTGACTGGAAAAATTTCAGAGGAGCTAATTAAACCTTTTGCAGGATACTTATATGGACTATTTCTATGGATAATTTCAGTTATACCAGTACAATTACTATTCTTGTCACCATTACTTATTCCTAGCTATGGAGTGTTTATAATCTTAAAAATAATTCTATTATCCTTTATTTTAAAGACTACTTTTTCAATTAAAATGTTATACAGTATAGTAAATAAGTCGAAATTATTAGATAATAAGTCTAGATCTTTAGTTCAGCAGATTGTTAGAAGAGATTTATCTAAAGCGGATAAAGGTCACATCGCTTCTGCTGCTATAGAATCCTTATTCGAAAGCTTAGTTGATGGGATTACTTCTCCCTTATTCTGGTTCTTATTACTTGGATTATTTGGTGCGTTACTTCAAAGATTAGCTAATACTATGGATAGTATGGTAGGATATAAGACTAAAGAACTTTATAGAGAAGGCTATTTTTCAGCTAAAGTGGATACTATATTGAATTATTTACCTGCTAGGCTTACTGCATTATTTATGCTAATTTCCGGTTTTTTTCTTCATTTTGACGTCAAAAAGGGAATTAATGCTTTAAAAGAAAGTAAAATAGAGAGTCCAAACGCAAAATATCCTATTTCAATCGCGGCAGGTATTTTAGGAATAAAACTAGAAAAAATAGGATATTATTCTGTAGGAGAAGGAAACTTACCTGATTGCAAGGATATTGAAAATTCTTTGAAATTATTTAAAATGACTCTCTCCTTATATATTATTTTTATTTCAATCATATATTATAGCCTTTATGGTCTTGCCTTCCTTAGCTATCCTTACGGCATCATTAAATTCATCTAACTTAAATTTATGAGTGACTAATTTCATTACATCAACTTTCTTCTCATAAATCATTTTTAATGCTTCTTTAGTGTCTTCTTCTACAGCAGCATTACTAGAAATTATAGAAATTTCGTAATTTAAGAGATTACTTATATCATAATTTAAAATAGTTCCTTTATATGGTACGCCAAAAAGCAATACTCTTCCTCCTTTTCTTACAGCATTTAATCCTGTAAGTATTGCTGATGGAGCTCCAGATGCTATAATACTTACATCTACACCTCTTCCATCAGTATTTTTCTTTATTTCGCTTATAACGTCCACATTCTTAGGATTCAATGCTTCGTCTGCACCTACTTTTAAGGAATAGTCGTTTCTAAAATCTGATACATCTGAGACGAAAACTTTTCCTGCACCATTTGCTTTAGCTAAAAGAACATGAAGTAATCCCATTGGTCCTGCTCCGACAACTAAAACATAATCGTCCTTGTCAATGAAAACTCTTCTTTGTCCTCTTATAACTGTTGCTAATGGTTCAATAAAAGATGCTTCATCAAAACTTACTGAATCGGGTAATTTTAGTATTCCTCCTTTACTGACATTCCATGCGGGAACTCTAAAGTATTCTGCAAATCCACCTGGATCTAAATTGGTTTTTCTATAATATGGACACATTGTTGGGCTTCCTTTTTTGCAGTAATAACATTCATAACAAGGAACATGATGGTGAGCAAAAACTCTATCTCCTTCTTTCAACCAATCTACTTTAGATTGTGAAATAATTCCTGCAGGTTCATGTCCTAAAATAGGTTGAGAAGCAGTATATTGTCCGCAGATTTTCTCCACATCAGTTCCGCAGAGTCCACAAGCCTTCATTTTAACTAGGACGTCCCCATCTTGCAAAGTTGGAACTGGAACTTCTTTAAGTACTGGCTTTCCATTTTCTAAAAGTATTGCTTTCACATGTATTATTGAGGAGAGGGGTTTTTGAAACTTTTTTAGTACTAAATATATAGTACTACTTCATATAATATAGTATGCAAGTGATTATTTTCGCTATACTGTCACTCATATTTATTGATTCAATCTATCTTACTTTGCCTAAATTTATGAAATATGAAAAGCATGTTCAATTTCAATTAGGGAATAAAACCATTACCGCAAAAATAAGAGATGGAGACTATATAAATGCCTTTTCTCTATATAACGGAGATATTATTTTAACTTCTGCTAGTCTAAATTTAAAGGAAGAAGAAATTAAGGCTATGATTGCTCATGAATTAGGACATATAAAGTTGCATCATCATATAAAGATGCTAATTTTAATAAATATTTTAGTATTTGCATTATTAAATAGTGTAACAAATATACTATTTTTTATCCCTTTAGCAATAACTCTAATTCTATTTCAGAGATATTTATCCAGATTCTTTGAATTACAAGCAGATTCATTTGCTACTAGAATAGTAGATAAGGAAGTACTTCATGAGATTATAATTAAATATGGAGAAAGAAAATCAAATATTTTATCTACTCATCCGTCTGCTTTAACAAGAATAAAGAAAATATAAGTGTATTCTATTAATTATTTTTATGCAATATATTGGTAAACCAATAAAAAGGATTGAAGATCCTAGGCTTATTACAGATAAAGGTGCTTATGTTGATGATATAAAACTGCCTGGAGAAATGTTCGTAGCGTTTTTAAGATCAACTAAGCCACATGCTAGGATTAAAGTAAAGAAAACTGATGGAGTTTTTACCGGAGAAGATATAAATCCTGGAAAGGATTTCCCTATTCCTACCCAAGAAACAACTTATATAGGCCAACCAATTGCTTGTGTAATAGCTAAAGATAGATATGAAGCTTATGATTTACTTGAAAGCATAGAAGTTGAATATGAAGATTTACCTTATATTTTAGACCCTTACGAAGCAATAAAAGATGAAGTAAAAGTATACTCGAAACTTTCATCTAATATATATTTTAAGGAAGTATACTCTTCAGGAGATCCAGAAAAAGTTCTGAAAGATTCTGAAGTTATAGAAGGAGAATTGATTAATCAAAGAATGATTGCATCACCATTAGAAACTAGGGGTAATGTATCATTCTTTGATGGACAAAGATTAACTGTATGGTCTTCAACTCAATCAGCTCACTATCTAAGGAGAAATCTAGTAAATTTTCTAGGATTTTCAGACATTAGAGTAATCCAACCAGATGTAGGAGGAGCCTTCGGAAGTAAAATAATTACACATCCAGAAGAGTACGCGTTAGCAAAATTGGCGATGAAACTTAAGGTTCCATTAAAGTGGATCCCTACGAGAACTGAAGAGATGATTAGCGCAGGCCATGGTAGAGATAAAAAATTAAAATTTAAAGTAGGTTTTACTAAAGATGGTATAATTACTAGTTTAGTAGGAACAATAATAGGCGATTTAGGAGCGCCCTATGCTGATGCTAATGATGACGAAGGAGGTAACGTAAAAAGTACAGCAAGAATATTATTAGGCCCTTATAAGATAAGAGATGCTTTACTTTCTGTGTATGCAGTTCATACTAATAAAGTTCCTACTACATCATATAGAGGAGCTGGAAGGCCTGAAGCAACGTATTTCATTGAAAGGATTATTAACATGATAGGAAATGAGTTAGGGATTGATCCTATTGAAATAAGATTAAGGAATGTCATTAGACCAGAAGAAATGCCTTATAAGAATGCCTTTGGAATAACTTATGATTCAGGAAATTATCCAGCGATCTTGAATTTAGCTAAAGAATATTATAGGCAATTATTATCTGAAGCTAAAGAAAATGACTGTGTAGGCTTAGCCATGTATGTAGAAATTACTGGTTTTGGACCTTGGGAAGTAGCTAGAGTATTTGCTAAATCTGATGGAAAAATAATTGCTATTACTGGATCAGGACCTCATGGACAAGGTGATGCAACTGGATTTGCTCAAATCGTAGCAGAAACTTTGCAAATTCCTATAGACTCAATAGAAGTAAGATGGGGAGATACTGATATTATTGAAGATGGAATAGGAACGTGGGGAAGCAGGACAATAACTGTGGGAGGTTCAGCTATAATGAAAGCAAGCCAAGAATTAAAAGAGAGAATAATGTCTGTGGCATCTAAAATGTTAAATGCTGATATAGAAGAGCTAGAATATGAAGAAGGCGGAAAAATTACTCATAAAAAATCTGGCAAAAGCGTAAATCTAAATGAAGTTATTTCATTTGCATATAAAAACGGAGTGAGTCTTGATGTTACAAGTGTATATCCGGTAAGTAAACCTACTAGTCCTTATGGAGTCCATATGGCAGTAGTAAATATAGATAAAGAATTAGATAAAATCAAAGTGAAAAAATATATAGCATTAGATGATATAGGAAGAGTAATAAATCCATTAACTGCAGGTGGTCAAATTCATGGTGGTGTACTTCAAGGAATTGCACAAGCAATATATGAGGAAGCTATACTCGATAATCAAGGAAATGTATTAAATCCTAATCTTAATGATTATGGATTTCCTACTGCAGTAGAATCTCCTGAGATTTTATGGTATTATAAAGAAATGGCACTGTCGTCTCATCCAACTGGAAGTAAAGGTGTAGGTGAAGCAGGAGCTGTTGTTTCTACTCCAGTTATAGTTAATGCTGTAGAAAATTGTATTAAGAAGAGAATATTTAAAATCCCTATAAAGTTAAGTGAATTATAATGCAGAAACATGTATTATCTAAGAAAGATTCCTTGACTTTGTTAGAAAAAATAAAGGAAAAGTATAATATTTCTCTGAATCCTGAGAAAATAGAAATAGGAAAAGAGAAGAAGGCAACTTATTATTTTTTAGATGGCGTTTTAGCTTTTTTCGGAGAAGATATTGTTCCTACTCTTTGTTTATTCTATAAACTCAATGTATCGACATCTATTTTTCCTTTAGTAAAGATAGATGAAGGAGCAGTAAAGGCTGTATTAAAGGGAGCAGATTTATTTGTGCCTGGAATAAAAGAATATTCTTGTGATTGTAAAGGAAATGAAATAATTGTTGTAACTACGTTACAAGATAAACCAATTGCAGTTATGAAAGCACTTATTAGTAAGCAGGAAGCAGAAGAAAATAAGAAGGGCAAATTCGCCCAAAATATCCATTACCTAGGAGATCCTATATGGCAGATGTGCAAGTAAAAAAAGTAGGTATAATTATTCCTACATATAATGAAAAAGATAATGTAACGAAATTAATTTCAGAAATAAATAAGATATTTCCTGCAACTATACTAGTAGTTGATGATAATAGTCCAGATGGGACTGGACGTGTTTTGAAATCTCTTGGGCTAAATAATTTGATGGTTGAAGTAAGAGAAACAGAAAAAGGATTAGGAGGAGCAATAAGAAAAGGACTAAGTATAGCATATGACCGAGATTTTGATTATGTAGTTACAATGGATGCAGATCTAAGTCATGACCCAATTTACTTGCCTAAATTATATAAAAAAGCAGAGGAAGGGTATGATCTAGTAATAGGATCTAGATATATTAAAGGTGGGGGAATACAAAACTGGCCATTAAAACGAAAAATTATAAGCAAAGGAGCTAATACTTTGTTCAGACTTCTATTAAGATCTCCATTACATGATAATACTTCGAATTATAGAATTTATTCTAGATCAGCTATAAAAGAAGCTTTACAATGTGATTCAGCTAATGGCTATGAATTTCAAATATGTACTGTATTTAGAATTTTAAGAGCAAACTTACGAGTTTCTGAAGTTCCAATAATATTTAAAGATAGAGAAGTAGGTAAGAGTAAACTTTCAAATAGAGAAATAATTCAGTGGTTTAAATATTTAATTAAATTGTATCTATCACGTTAACTTATTCTTTCTTTTTAATTTTAAAAGTTCTTCTTTCAATTCCTCTAAATCTTTTTTTAACGCGTTTATTTCACTTTCATGAATTTGAACAATTTTTTCTAGTGATTCTATGTTATTTTCATTATTAGTTTTTAATTTTATATTTTCATTGTCGTCCATTTCTACAAAACCCAGTCTAGATAATTCTCTTACGTATCCTTTTGCTGTTTTAGGAGAAACTTTTAATTCTAAAGCTAAGTCTTTTAGGCTCATTTGTCCCTTTTCTTTAACAAGATTTATTACATCTTGTAATCTGGGCGTTAATTCCATATTACCTTATTTTAAATAGTATTGCTTTTAAGGACTTGGGCTAAAATTATGTGGGAGCATTGGCCATATTAATCAGAGAAAACGAAATTTCAAAAGTATTCACATTTAAAGATGCATACGAAGCGTTAAGAGAAGCATTTTTACTTTTAGACAATAAAATGGCTATCAATACAGAAAGAGTTAGAACCTCGTTCTCTGGAGCGACACTAACATATCAAGCAGGAGCAGAACAAGGATATCTAGGCTTTAAAACATATCTTAAAGGAAATTTTATTTCAATGTTATTTAACTCTAGTGGAGAATTATTGCTTATAACAGAAGCTGATAGATTAAGTCAAATAAGAACAGGCGCATTATCTGTATTGGCATCGGATTACATCAAGTCAGATTATTCAACAGTAGGAGTAATTGGATTAGGAAAGCAAGGTTTAGCTCAAATAGAGGCTTTTTATGAATTAAAGAAAGGAATCACTATTATAGGATATAGTAGAACTAAAGAAAGAATAGAAAAAGCTTCTAAGATTCTTAATTCTGAAGGAATAAGCATTAAAATCGCTGATTCGTATAAGAGCATACTTGCATCTTCTGATGTCATAACTTCTATTACTTCATCAAAAGATCCTTTTATAAAACTAGATTATATTAAGAAAGGGACTCATCTTAACCTAATGGGATCTAATATACCTGAAAGAGTTGAAGCTTATCCTGAAGTAATAAAAGCAGCATCTTTCATTGCTGTAGAAGATATAGACCAAGTTTTGAAAGAAGCAGGAGACATAATTTTAGCCAAGAAAATGGGAATGCTAGACGAAAATAAATTAATTCCATTTTCATCAATTATTTCTGGAAAATCAAAACCAAAAAACGAAAATATAACTATCTTTAAGTCTACTGGAATAGGATTAGAAGATGTCGCAGTAATGAAACGTTTATATGAAAAATCCAAAGAAATGAAAATAGGAATTGAAATAGAGGTAAAGGGAACATGGTATCGAGGTTAGGAAAAGAAATAGAAATATCACCAGTAGAATTAGCTTCGCAATTAGCTAAAACAGCCAAAATTAATTTAGCTAGTGGATCTCCAGATCCTAAAATGATTCCAGTAAAAGAAATTCAAAATGCGTATTCAGAAGTTTTAGATGAATTGAAAGAAAAAAGTCTATTTTATCCAGGTGCTGGGGGTCAGAAGGAATTGGTTGAAGAAATAGAGAAAGATTATCTTCCACTTTTAAATTTAGATAAGAGCCAAGAAGACATAACAATAGTGACTAGTGGAGCTCAGCATGCAATGGAGCTCTTAGGAAAATATTTTCTTGAAAATGATGTCATTGCAGTAGAAAATCCAACATTTATTGAAACTTTTAATGCATTAAAATTAAGGTCATCTGTAGTACTTCCTGTAGATATAGACAATCAAGGTATAAATACAAAAGAGTTGGAAGAGATTCTAAAGATTGTTAAAATAAAGTTACTTTACGTTATACCCAACTGTCATAATCCTGCTGGAGTTAACTTAGAAGAAAGCAGGAGAAAAGAACTAGTAGAATTAGCTGAAAAATATAATTTTTATATTTTAGAAGATGATCCATATAGGCCTATAGCGGGATGCGTTCCAAAACCAATAAAATCCTTTGATAAATTTGATAGAGTAATTTATATAGGAAGTTTTAGTAAAATCTTGGCTCCAGGACTAAGAATAGGATTTATCGTAGGTAATAAAAAAATAGTAGAAAAAGTTTCATTACTTGAGCAATTAGATTTTTCCACATCTACTATAAATCAATACGTAGTAGCAAGGCTTTTAAAAAACGGAATAATAAAAAGTAGAATGCAAGGTTTATACGAATATTATTCTAGAAAGATGAAAATTTTAAAGGATAGCTTATATGATAAAGGTTTACGCGAATTCAACGATCCTAAATGCGGATTTTTCTTACTTCTTGATTTAAAGAAAGATAGCTGGAAAGTATTTCAGAATGCAATATCAAGAGGATTAAGTTTTGTTCCTGCATCTCCTTTCTTTTTAAGAGGAGGAGAAACAATGGCTAGATTAAGTATAACAATGGCAAACGAAGAAGAAATAAAAGAAGGAGTAAATATCTTAAAAGAATCAGTAGATCATACTATATAAATATCTTTACTCAATTTATTGAAAGCTTTTACACCATCTTTATTCATCATTACCATATTTTCAATTCTTATACCGAATTTTCCAGGCAAATATATACCTGGCTCTACAGTAAAAGTCATTCTTTCATCTATAGTAGTTTCACTATCTTGAGAAATATATGGTTCTTCGTGAACATCTATTCCTATACCATGTCCTGTCCTATGTATAAAATACTTTCCGAATCCCTTTTTACTAATAACTTCTCTAGCTAGATTGTCAATTTCCTTTCCTCTCATATTTATTTTACTCTCATTTTCTGCTTTTTCTTGTGCCTCTAAAACTATATTATGAATATTTAGAACTTCCGATGATGGTTTTCCTAGTGATATAACTCTTGTAGTATCTGTAGAGTATCCATGATACTTTATGCCAAAATCTGCTATTATAACATCTCCACTTTTAATTTTTCTATCAGTACACCTTAAATGGGGCATAGAAGTATTAGGCCCAGAGGTAAGAATTGGAGCAAAGGACACACCTTCTGCACCAAAATTGTAAAATATGTTTTCTAAAGTTTTAGCTAGCTCACATTCTGTTTTTCCTTCTTCTATATGATTAAGAAATTCTAAGAAACTCTTTTCTGCAATTTCTATTCCTTTCTTCATTATATCTATTTCTTCATTATCTTTTACCATTCTTAATTCCTTTAAAAAGGAAGAAGCTACAACTAGCTTTTTTGGAGAAAATCTATGAATAATATTAATTAAAAAAATAGACCAAAGCTGATCGTCAATAGCTATATTTTCCTGATTTTTTAATCTAAGCTTACCATAAGGATCTTCTCCATCTCCATAAGTTATAATGTTAAACCCTAGTTTTGATAGTTGTTCTTCATAAATTTTAGGCGCAAGAAAATATTCTTCTTCATTGTTTATGATAAAGAGTAATGGTCTTTCCATTTGTTCTTCAATAAAGTTAGTTAAATAGAACATGTTACTAGTAGTTCCTATTATTACTTCATCTATTTCATTCTCTTTCATCTTTTTCCTTAATTTTTCAATCCTATTTGTAGTCATTTATATATCACTTCTTTTTATTTAGATACCTTAGCATGTATAATAACATTTTAGTGCTATATTATATGCAGCGTTAAAGTCTCTATCAGCCTTGTATCCACATGAAGGACATACGAAAATTGAACCTAGTACCTCTCCTTTTTTGTATCCACATCTAGAGCATATCTTAGAAGTATTTCTAGGGTCTAATCTTCTAACTTTCATTCCTCTTTTAAATAATTCTTGTTCTAAAATTTCTTGGATTGCTCTTAATCCTTTTCCTACTTTCTCGTCGTATAGACGTAAATCTTCTATAGCTATTATTCTTGGTTTTATTTCTTCTAGGAATTCTACTGCTTCTGTTACTGGTTTCTTTGATCTTTCCTTAATTTTATTTATATAAATAAGTCCTTGGGAGTCTCCTAAAAATTTACTAAAAACATCTACCATTTTTTTATCTCCTATGAATTTTACTTTGTATAGCTTACCTGAATCTATTATCGCGACTATTGTAAATAAATGCCTTATTCCTATATCTATACCTACTATTGGTTGTTCTATTTCAAATCCTAAGTATACTTTTATTCCATTACTAAAATCTACTATAGCATATAATGGTTTTCCCTTCTTTTCGTCTACTTTAACCAAAACATTAATTTTTGGAATTTTTACGATATCACCACAGTCTACAATATCTAAAGGACCCAATCGCATATTACTAAAAGGCCCTACATTTTTCAGAAGATTAGAAGGAGGTGCATCACTACCTAATTTTCTCAACGCTTGTCTATATTTTTCTTGATAAAGAATATCACTATATATTTGGCTCAATTTACCATAATCTAAAATTTTAGCTTCAACTAATTCTTGTGGCATAAAATATAATATAAAAAAACTTACTTAAGAGTTTGAAGTACTTCTTCTACTACTCTTTCGGGATATCCATCCAGTAATTTAGCTACGTCTAAAGCATTGTCATTATTTGAAAAACTTGCTATCTCAATTTCTTTTCCATTCTCTATCTTAAAAAGAACTACTTCTTTTACCGAATTAATTGGAATGTACCTATATGTTATTTCATATCCTTCTATTGGTTTTGTTCCTATCTTAAATCCTAACTTATCTAAAAATTTTCTATTTACATTTTCAAGTTCTAGTGCCATATATTTATATTAATTTTTGATAATATATGTCTTGTTTACTAAAGTTTATACTTTCATTATAAATTAATTATACTATCATATACAAGTTCATTATCATGCTTACCTAAATAATATTTCACTGTAGAAGAAAATACATAATTATTCCATGCGTACATCTTGTAGTACTCTTCATTAGTTTCTCTATTATTTTTAACATAATAATGACCCACCAGTAATTTTGGCCCTTCTCCTTCAGAATAGTATAACAGTGCAGAGTTCAAACTTGTAGAATATTCTTTTACTTTATTGAACAATTTCTTGTAAGCATCTTCTATGGAACTATCTACAATTTTAGATAATTCTTCTAAGAATAAATAGCTGTCAGTGTAAGGAAGCATAGGATTAGTTAACGAAAACGCTTTACGATTTATTGATCCATTATGAGCAAAATATACTTCATACTGATTAATCCTTTTATAATAAGGATGATTATGACTAACTCCCATTAAGAATTTTTTATTCCCTTTTCTCACATGAATTATTCCTTTAATCTCTTCTCCCTTTATAGACTTCAATATTTCTATTCCTTGTGTATCTTCATATATTGGTTCTGGTGATCTATAATAGAAGTCTTTCCAGAATCTTCCCTTTTTTACATAAATTATAAATCCCCAACCGTCTGGATGAGCTAAATAGATAGAAAAAGGATCCTTCTTTGCAGAATTTATTAATGCGTTTATTACATTCAAATTTAATTCTTCTTGTGTACTAAAAGCAACTATTCTACACATTAATTTTCAACCCATCATATGCTATTATGAAGTTTTTTGAAGCAGAAGCAATCTTATCTTCTATCTGTGCAGGAATATGAGTAATTACAAGATTTTTATTAGCAAAAAATTCATGCAATTGTTTGACTGTAGTATGTCCATATATTTCACATCCTTCAATACAAGTTCCTTCATGAATAATTAAATCAGCATCTTTACTTTCTTTTATTATACCTTCACAAGGTTCTCTTGTATCACCAGAATAAATTATCTTGTGTTTTTCATCTTTTATAATATAACTCACAGCATAAATTTTATGGCATGCTTCTACAGAATAAACTTCCAAATTACCAATTTTGGCTTTTGGTAAATCACTCTCTATTATTTCCGCTGTTATATCATTTCCCAATTCTCTATAGTTATCAAAAATTTTTTTAAATCCTTTAGGAGAAAAGATCTTTATATCTTTTATTTTTCTTATTTTTCTTTGAACTAGATAATCAAATATTCCATTAAAATGATCTATATGAAGATGAGTAAAAAATACTGCATCGATATCTGGAAATCCTAAATCTTCAATCTTAGAATTACTTCCATTTCCCATATCTAATATTATTTTTGTTTGATCTGTAGAAATCATTATTGATGATTTATTTCTTTTAGAGCCAAAAGTTGAACCAGATCCAGTCCCTAAGAAAGTTATTTCCATTACATATCATCTCTTTCTCTTATATCTTCTGGTAATCCACAATATCCATTTATTTCGTTTTCTTCTTTTTTATTTTTAGATTTTTTCTTAGTAATTCCATTATTTTTCATTTTCGCTTTCCTCCAGAATTTTTTTAACTTCTTCTAATCTTGGACCGATAGCCCCAAAAGTAGTTACAGAATATGATGCGATTTTATTTGCAAATTGAACACTTGTCTCTAAATCTTCATTTTTCTCTAAATAATGAGCTAATGCTGCATTAAACACGTCTCCTGCACCAGTAGTATCAACTGGTTTGACTTTAGGAGCTGGAATTAAAATCCTTTTCTGCTTAGTAGCTATTAGAGCACCTCTTTCTCCTAGAGTAATAATAACAGCCATCTTTACCTTTTTTAAAAGTATTTCCAAGCCATATTCTATATCATCAGCATTTGTCAGTTCTTTGAATTCTATTTCATTAGGCGTTAAAATATCTACTAAGTTTAAAATTGAAATATCTTTAATTATTGCTGGAGCTGGATTTAATATTTTTAGACCGTTAAAACTTTGTAACGCTTTTTTAACTACTTTTTCCCTTATTTCCATTTGAGTTAATAGTATTCCATCAGCATCGTCTATATCTTCTTCAGAAAGTTCAAAATTTGCACCTCTATTTACAATAATCATTGTATCTCCTCTTTTATTTACCAAAATGTATGCGGTTCCAGTTTTAGAATTCTTTTTAGTTTTAATCTTTGAAATATCTATCTTTTCCTCCTTCCAGAATTTTATTGCTTCTCTTCCTAGGTCATCATCACCTACTGCTGCTATTAATCTAACATTTGAACCTAATCTTGATGCTGAAACAGCTTGATTAGATCCTTTTCCTCCGTGAGAATGTAATATTTCTTTAGCGAAGATTGTTTCACCTGAATTTGGAAATTCGTCAACTTTTATTATAATATCTCTATTATAACTTCCAACTACTGTTATCATTTTAATATTACCTCTAGCTTTTTCTTCATTTCTTCAACATTATCGGCAAAAATAACAACTTTACCTTGAATTATCATAGCATCTGAATCTATACCACTTTCTGATAATCTAATCCTAGATTCCTCTGACGCTCTAAGTACTTCTGTAGGAGATACTAAGAAACCAATTTTTTTATTACTCCTCTTAAGAGCTTCTAGAATAGTATTGTTTTTCCAATTAATTAGTATTGGACCATCTAATTTTAGCCAATCTAGATACCTTATTATACCTCCTGCTAAAGTAGCAAAGTCACCATAAGGTGTTAAGTATCCTATATTGCCCTTATCGTTCTCGTCTATTAGATATTTTATTTTATTATTTTCTTTTTCTATGTAATATAATAATTGTTCTAATTCTTCTCTTGCAATTTCTTGATCAATTTGTCTTTCTGCATTAGCAAAAGGATCAACTGGACCATAGCCCTTTCCTAGATCCAAAGAATATTTTATTGCAAAATTTGTAAAACTCTTTGCCTTCATTATTGCGTCTTTTAGATTATCTCCTTTAGCTAGATATGCAGTTATAGATGCAGAAAATACGTCTCCACTACCATGAGTATTTTTAGTTTGAATTTCCTCTCCACTTAATTCAATTTCCTCTCCATCTACTATTGCAATATCTTTTCCATTAAAGGCTTCTCCACCTTTAACTACAATATTAGTGGATAACGTATTATACAAATGTTTAGCCACTTTTCTCAAGTCATCAAAATCATTTATTTTATAGGATGATAATTTTTCTGCTTCAAATCTATTTGGAGTTATTAATATCGATCTTTTCGATAAATCTAATAAATCTGGAATTATATCTTCAGTTACCAATGATGCACCTGATTTGGCTATCATAACTGGATCAAGAATTAGATTAATTTTGTATTCTTCAACTTTTTTCTTTACTATCTGTATTACTTTTTTTGAAGCTAACATTCCAGTTTTTGCATACTTAGGAGATAGATCTTTCATAACAGTATCAAATTGGGCCTCAATAAAATCTGGAGGTACTTCCAATACTTTAGTTACTTCAAAAGTATTTTGCGCTGTTAAACTAGTTACAATAGTAGTTCCTAGAACACCAAGTGTAGTAAAAGTTTTTAGATCTGCTTGTAGACCTGCTCCACCACCTGAATCACTTCCAGCTATTGTCATTGCTACTGGTCTTGTTCTCATATGAATAAATTAAAAACATTCACTTATTTCTATAACTATCTTTTCTTATTTGGGCATAATATCGAAAAAGTACAATACTCACATTCCCATGGAAATCTAGGTGAAGGAGATAGATTAAGATTCTCTTGAACTAGTTTTATAATAGAAGCGTCGTCAAGTGGGTTATTAACTTCAAATTCTGTAATTCTATCTGGAGTAATATATAAAAGAATTCCTTTGTTAATACTAAATAACCATAAATATATTTGTAATTGCATTAAGTGATGCTTATGTGGAAGACCTTTATCTGCTCTAGCACTTTTTATTTCTACTATTATTTTTTCTTTTTCATTTTCCAAAATTATATCAGCTCTTCCCTTGATAGTAATTTTTCTATTTTCTTCTAATAATTGAATATCCTTCTTACCTTCAACTTCAGCGTTTACTTTGTAATCTCCTATCTTATCTAAAGATTCTAAGCCTTTATGAACTAAATCACCTAGTATGGTTGCTGGAGTATAAACTTCAGAAATAGCTAATTCTTTATATTTTTCTTCAAAAGATATTTTTAAAGGACATCTAAGTAAATCCGTAACATAAAAAGTATCATTTTCTTTCTGGTGAGATAAATAATCCTGCAATTTTAATTTTGTTAAGTATTCAACGATCATTAAATTTCACAGATATATTTCCTGATCTTTCAGTTTTAAACCATGTTCTCTGTGTTCTAAATAATTCCATAAATATTGCAGTTAAGTTAAGTATTACAATAAAATTCATATAAATTAAGGAAAGAATAGGATAAAACTCTTCTATCATATGCTTTCTTGAAATTAATATTCCAAGCAAAAGAGAAAGTAGACTAGCTAATGAAACTAACGAAACTAGTACAAAGTAGATTTGAGATTGATATACTAGAACTAGTGAATAATTTACAAGATTAAGAACCATAAATATAGGAGTAAAAATTATAAGCATAGCATCAATATATTTCCAATTGATATTTACTTTTCCTACTTTTATTGAAACCTCTAAATGACCTCTATACCATCTTAATCTCTGCTTAATAAGACTTCTTAAACTAATTGGAACTTCTCTCCATGCTATTATAGTAGGAGAGTAAACTATTTTATATCCCATTGAAGAAATTTTTAGGCTTAAATCTAAGTCTTCAGTTAGAGAATATTCATTCCATCCTCCAACTTCGTCTAAAACTGATTTTCTAATAAAACTACAAGTTCCCTCTAATGGAACAAAAAAGCCTAATCTAGCTCTTCCAGCTATAGAATACTCGTAAAATAATTCTTCTAAAGATGCAAATCTAGCAATTACACTTTCCCTTACATTTATTGGGACTAATCTTCCTTGAACACCAGCTATTGAAGGATCACTAAATTTTGCGGAAACATAAGATAAAGTGTCTAGTCTAGGTACTGTATCAGCATCAAATATTCCTATAATTTCTCCTTTAGATAGTCTTAACACATAATTTAATGCCCTACTTTTTCCATTAGGTACATTAGATTTTTCTAAGTGAATACAATTCATATTTTCATACATTTCTTTATAATTTTTACAAATTTCTAATGTATTGTCAGTAGATCCATCTTCTACAACAAAAATTTCATACTTAGATTTATCGTATTCTTGATTCTCTAATCTATCTAAAAGTCGCCCAAGCACTTTTTCTTCATTTTTAGCAGGTATTACTATTGAAAATGTTTTACCAGAGGACTCTTTATATTCTCTAGGATTCCAGGCTACACCTACTAATGCGAGAGAAGAATTATATATACTCCAGCTAGATACTAGCAAACTAAGTCCTATTAATATCCAATAAATCACGCATTAAATAAGTAGTATTAAAATATATTTTTTGTGAAAACAGAAGACGTATATAACTACGTTATTTTCAAAACAAAAAATGTTAAATTAACTTCATGCTACTTAAATCAAGAGTTAATTCTTTCATTTCCCTCTTTATATTAGCTATATCCATCATGGCCCTTCTTATCCCATAATTGCTCCTCTTTTCCATCGCCTTTCCTATTCCATATACTGCAAATCCTGTTACAGTAGTGATATGAAACGGATCATCTAAACCCATTGCTATGAACTTTCCTACTCCTTGTATTGTTCTTCCTTTAGGTTCATAATCACCTAATAAATCTTCAAACATAATTAATACTTTCTTCAGAACTAATATTAGCTATTCTCCTATACTATGGAAAGTTGTAAATTAAAAACTACCAAAGTATTATCTAAATCTCTTTTTACTCCACTTCATTAAGTATCTCCTGCTTATCACAAAGTAATATCTATTTAATAATGCTCTACTCTTTAAATGATATATTCGGTTTCTATATCCCATATGAGATTCTTTGACAGTAATATAAGAACATTTGCAAAATATACCCACAAAACATATATCAAACATGTATCTATAAAAACATTCATATAAAAAGAAATAAAGTTATATTAATTTATATGTGCTAAAAAATATAATTACTATTAACAAATTATTTCATTTCTCTTTAACAGAGATATACCGAAAATTTTCGGGATTATATTCTTTAAGTATTTTGACATTCTTAATTATTGGTGATTTAATGGGTATAGATCCGAATTACAGGACGAGTAGGCCTCAAGCGGGAGAGCATGAGGGGCATAAAGTGTATGGTCCAGTAGAAGCGCCAAAAGTTCTTGGAATTCATGGTACTATTGTTGGTGTAGATTTTGATTTGTGTATTGCTGATGGTTCTTGTATAACAGCGTGTCCTGTTAATGTGTTTCAATGGTATGATACGCCTGGTCATCCTGCTTCTGAGAAGAAGGCTGATCCAATTAATGAGCAAGCTTGTATATTCTGTATGGCCTGCGTTAACGTATGTCCAGTAGCAGCAATAGACGTAAAACCACCATAATCCTTTTTGTTTCAATATCATGGAAAACAATTAATATTTTTCCTTATAAGCTCCATATATGCAAGTAAAGAAGATAGCAATTATAGTAGGAGTAATTGTTTTTGTATTAATATTTACCTTACCTTATATACTCCAACCTTTTGAAGTACCTCTAGATACATTATTTAAGGTAAGTAATCAAGATCTTTCTTCTAATGCTGTATGCATTATTTTAATAAGCTGGTATGGATGTCCATTTGGTGCTGCAGATAGTTGGGTTTTATATAATTTTCTTTCTCATTACGGAAATATAACATTTAAAATCGGATATTCTGATCCTAATGACATATATCCTAATACGCCAGCAGTAATTTTTGAATCATTTACGTCTAATTCCACTATACATTTCAGATTTGTATACCTCTATAATAGATTCTTAAACGCTACTTACAATGGATCAGAAGTGAATAACTATGTTAAATATGGTTTAAATGTTATAAAAACTGAATTTCCAAGTTACTATAATATTGTTAAACAATATGTTGTCAATGATTGGGCTTCTGGAGGCTTTTTCCAATCTGCTGCGAATATGGGAAATCCACCTCATATTCCAACTACGCTAATAATTTCTAGTTCAAAAGGAACCTATATGCTAATAGGATATCTGTATAATCCTAGTGATTTAAAAGGGTATAATGTATCTTATTTATTATCTCACTCTAGTTCCTTACCTTTTATTATCCAAGGAGAAAATGATTTAGAAGAATATATATGAGAAGAATAATTTATGATCTGGATCATGAGTATCTAACTTTGACTTCCGCATTATATCCTGAAGGTATTCAAAGAGTTAGTAGTGTAGCAATAATATTCGTTGATAAGAGTTATTGTAGTAATAATCCTTGGAAAGATGCAGTAGAATTCTGTAATAATTGTAAAAATACAGTAATTTTTCTAACAGCTGCTGAAAAATATGCTATAAAAATATTCGATTGGGGGAAGCTAATAATGAGCGCTGGAATTGGAATTTCAGGAGAAGATGCGGGATGCACAATAAATATAGGAGTATTTGTAAATCATGGTTTAACTATTAATGGTCTAGTCGATTTGATAAGAACAGTAACTGAGGCTAAAAGTGGGGCTTTAAGAGATTTATCTTATAAATTAACTGGGACTGTAAGTGATGCAGTAGCAGTTGGTGGATTAGTAGGAAACGAGTATTTTATAGGTCCAGGAACAGAATTAGGGAAAAATATAGCTAAAAATGTAAAAAATACATTAATAGACCTTTTAACATAAAAATTTTATACCTTTTGAGTTTGTTCTTGTTCTTCTTTTACAATATTCACTGACATTCCAGCATTTTTATATGCAGTAGGTTTCTTTATTTTTATCCAGTATGCATAAAATATTGAGAAAATTAATACTGCTCCTCCTGTTGCTACAGCTTGAGTTACTGGAAATACTGGTGGTATTATTGACTCGTATAATACAAATGCAAATATAATTGTAGCTACTGCTGGTAAGAAGTAATGCATGAATGGATGAATTATCTTATTAATTCCTGTGTGTTTCTCTTTCAATTTATAGAATAATGTCATTACAGCGGTATTATTGATAAAGTGAGCTACAATAAACCCTACTAACGCTATAGTTGTTAAGTAATCAAAGGCATTACTTAATGCATTATATATTTGACTAGACGTAGCTGGTAACGTTAACATTTGAATAGGGCTTACTCCAGAGAAGTATCCTATTATGAATCCTGCTCCTATAGCCATTATACTAGAAGCTGTTCCTATGAACAATAAGGATTTACTAGGAGTTACCCATTTCTCATGGACATAAGCAAAGAATTTTGGCAGTATTCCGTCTCTGCCCATAGCAAAGTATACTCTACCAGCATTAGATTGCATAGCTACACTATCAGAAAATGCTGAATTAAATGCAAATAACGCTAAAAGCAATCCTCCTACAATTCCTAAAAAGTTAGCATAAACTATTATTCCAGGTATTTCACAGCTTGCAAAAGATACCATATTATTAGTTCCCCAGCCTACTGTTAATGCATAACTTACTTCAGTCAATACTACTCCTACAATAGTTACGCCTAACATTAATGCTTTGGTTATTGCCTTACTGCTTTTTACTTCTTCTCCTAATGGAGCTGATCCTCCATATCCAATGAAACTTGTTAATCCAAATATCATTCCTAACCCTAAGCCTGCTATTGGTCCTCCTAAAGGCCCAAAATTCTGACCATATACAGAATTCCATGCGAATGGGTTAAATACATTAATACTATTATCTGGTGCTTTTAAGATAATAATTAGTGATGTAATAGCTAGAAATGCTACTTCAGTTAAAGCTGCGTATCTAATGTATTTCATCTGTGGTCTTATTCCTATTATTGCTAGAAATATTGGAACTAAAATGAATATTAATATAAATGCTATCCATATCCAACCAGGCAATATAATTCCCCAGAAATATTTCAATACTCCAGGCAATACAATTCCAGCTACGTATACTGGAATAGCTGCTGTACTAGCAACTTGGTATACTGGATACATTAAGCCTGTAATTATTGCTGGGAATGGGCCAAATGCTGTAGCTACATATCCATAATATCCTCCTGCACTTGCATGCCTTTTTGATAAATGATATAATGTATTCACTTCAATGAACATTGTCACCATTGCCAAAAGGAAAGCTAATGGTGTTAGTACAAAAGCAAATGCTGCAGCAGATGTTATAAATGCTACAGTATCACACGCTGGAGCCATTGCTGCTATTTCTTGTGCAACTGCTTCTATAGTCCCAACTACTCCTTTTCTAAGTCTAGGAATGTTCGAACTCATTTTTAGGTTTACCCGAAAATTAGATACACCCTAAATTATATTTAAGCTTTTCTAAAAAGTTCTGCCATATTGGAAGGTTATCAAAAATCAAGATATTTAAGTAAAATTCTAACTAAGTTAACATGCTTATTGATAATTTAATTATGCACACTGTAAGAATTCTCTTTTAACGTTAAGATATTAAAAAGAAACTCCTTAGTAATGATAACAAAAGCGTAAATAATCTTCTACTAAAATTAGTTATTTAAATTAATGTCATCTTTAATTTCTAGTAATGCTTTTTAATTCATATAAAAATAAAGATATTTAATATTTACATTTATCTAATACCGTTTACTACATTTTCTCGATAATAACATAACTTTCATTATAGTCTCATTTTCTTATAGCGAATTAACAATTACATGGAAGAAGAAAAAATCGCAAGATTATTGATCAACCTTTTTCCTCCTCAAGAAAAGGAGAACTTAAATATCTTTGTTCATAAAAATGAGTTTATAGTAATAAATGCTGACTTATCTAACAAAAAAATTAGAAAATATAAGGGAAAAGTAATTAAATCTAAAATAGTCTTTAGTAGTGAAAGAGGACCTCAACTTAGTATAAATACTAGGCATATAAAGAACACTTTGATGCCAAACAAAATTGGAGAATTTAAAGAATATTCAGTATGGACAAGTAGTAATAATAAGGAACCTTTTATATTACCCTTATATGAGCTAGTTAAGGAATAACGTTTTTATGATATTTGTTTTTAATACTATATGCTCCAACTAAAGATTCTTAATTCTCTTTTAAAGTATGGAGAAGAGTATTTGGTTATTGAGGAAAAAATACCTAATAGTGAAACAAAAATAGATATATATCATAATAGTAATATAATAACTAAGCTTCAGATATCTACTCCAAATTATGTAATTATTGGAAGAGAATTACTACTCCCTTCTTCTAATATAAATCTTGCTGATGTAAAGGATTTCGCTTATGAAGCAGTTAAGAGTGTAATTCATTCTAAAACTAGTAATGCTGAAATTAAATTAAGTAGAGAAGGAGTAGTATATAGTTTTCCAGATAGTGTTGATATAACAGAGTTAACTCCTAATGGGATACATATTTTGTCTACTGTTTTACAAAAAGCTATAGCTCCTAATTATATTCCAGTATCTCAAATACCACCTTGGATAAAGAGTATTCCATTGTTTCAAGGCGTAGTAATTGACATTAAAGATTCTCCTAAAGATATATTAAAGAAATATCATTCGCAAATTACTAGGATAGAGACTGATAATGGTTTTATAGAAAAATATCACAATAGTCTTACTAGATTATATTACGAAAATGATGAGAAAATCCTATGCTATAAGACTTTAAATTATATATGCTATCAAGATTCTGGAGGCGCAAAAGAGGTAACATTTAACGAAAAGGAAATAGAGAATATAGTTAACAAGATAATAAAGGGATATGGAAAATATCAGTTACTAAATGGAACATTATTAATATGACAAAAATATTATAAAGAAAGAAAGAAGAATAAGAAGAAAGTCTGTCTTACTAAATCCTATTTTTACTATTGATGTTCTTTTATTATAAGCTCTAAATCCTCTAGTATCTAATGCTATAGCTATATTTCTGGATCCTTTAACTAAATAGACAAAAGCAGGTAAAATAACAATAATAAAAGCATAAATATAATAAAAAGGTTTTAAAATAGGAAATTTATTGTATCCTAATCCTCTAACTAATTGCATTTTATATGATAGATCCATTTGCTTTAAACTCTGTGGAATAACTTTAATAAAAACTGCAAATATTAATGTAATTGAAAGCGGAATTCTTACTTCTGAAAAAGCTCTTATTAACTCTGAAGTATTTACAGTTGAAATAAATATAAAACCAAGGAGAGTAATATAAAGTACTGGACTAGTTATTGCTTCTATGAATCCTTGATAAAAAGAATTCATAGTTATTATAGGAGAATATCTAAATAATTGCGTAAATAGATTTGGCCAAGTATAAATTATATTTCCTCTTGATGAAAATGAACTATTGGAATATGTCCAAAAACTTATCAGAAAATAGGCTATAAAATAAATACTCAAATATTTTATCTTATCTCTTAATATGTAAAAAGAACTAACTAATAGAGAAACAAAAATCGCCAAGGAAAAATACGAAATAATTGAGTAATAAGACGAAGTAAAATAAGGGCGATAGAATAGAAATGCTAAATGATCTAAGAATATAAATACAGCTATTTCAAACAATATTTTTGAAATAGGATTTATCTTTATCTTTTGCTTTTTAAACTCAACTAAATTTGCTAATCCTTCATAACCTAGAGTTATTATAAGCCAAATGGTAAGACTATATACGGCAAATAATAAAATATATTGTAACATCTTATATTCCCAATATTATTAGACTACTTATTATTATTGCTATTAAACCTAGTGTAAAATCTATAAAATAGACAGTGTTTTTCTTTGCTATCTTTAACAAAAATGATATTACTAATACTCCAGTAATTAAGGCAAATATAAGCGCAGTAAATATCCCTAGAAAGCCTATCTGTGAAACTACTATAGATATAGAATGTTTTGTAAATAATAAGGTAGTTCCGACTGCACCTAAAGCTGCAGGAATGTAAGCTAGATAGGAGTATCTAAATGCGTCTTCAGGTTTATATCCAAGCAAAAGCATAGTTGACACAGTCATCCCTGATCTACTAACTCCGGGTAATGCAGCTATACCTTGAGCTATCCCTATAATTATCATATCCCTTAATGACATTTCTTTAAATTCTCTATTTTTCATTTGTCTAGAAAATTTAATGTAAATACCATCTCCAATTAAAATTAATCCAAGAACTAGCATTGGAATGCCCGGATTATATGCATTCTGTAATAATTTATCTGAGATAAGGAATAAAGGAACTCCTACTAAACCAGTAAAAAAAGTTGCAACTACAAGGAAAATTAATAATTTCCTCTCCTTAAATACCCTCTTAACGTCATGTCTAAAATAAATTAGCGCTGAACCTATAGAGCCTAATTCCATAAATAAGCCAAAAGAATATGCTACTGCTACGCTAATACCTAATAAAAATTCTGAAGATAGTAAAACTTGAGTTTTACTACTAATAGGTAACCATTCAGTTATTCCTTGAATTATTCCAATTAAGATTGAAAATAATAAATCCATAAATTACAATGTACATTTTATTATTTAAAATTCCTCTAAGTATACTATATATCACTATATATTCTATTAGTAATTACTTAAGTTTTATTATTAAATTATAAGAAAATCTTTTTATAATGAAATAAACTATCATAAACTCTTTTCTTAAACCATAATTATAATTATCTTTATTGATACGTAAAAACTATTTAGCTACTTTTGATAAAAATCTTTTTTAATTTGATCGTTAATAATATGACTCCGAACAAATATGGATAGGAAAATTCTTGCGTTAACTAATACGAGCATAGCTATATTCATGGCATTTGCAAACTACAATATGATAATTATTGCATTACCAGCAATATTTAGAGGTCTTGATTTTAATCCTACAGCGCCTAATTCACTAGCATATCTTATATGGTTAATCTTAGGTTATATGGTAGTTACAGCTTCCTTAGTAGTGACTTTTGGAAGAATTTCAGATCTAAAAGGGAGGGCTAAACTATACACTATAGGATTCCTTATATTCGCTATTGCTTCTACTTTGCTTTCAATAATAACATCTACTGGAAATCAAGGAGTGATGGAAATGATAATTTTTAGATTAATTCAAGGAGTAGGTGGTGGCTTGCTAATGGTAAATAGTACCGCTGTTCTAACAGATTATTTTGATAGAAGAGAATTAGGAAAGGCACTAGGTTTAAATCAAGTAGCTGGATTAGTAGGTGGAGTAGCAGGTCTAATTATAGGAGGAGTATTATCAGTATTAGATTGGAGATATATCTTCATTTTTAGCGCAGTAGTAGGTTTTGTAGGAACAATATGGTCTTATCTTACTTTGAAAGATATTCAAAAGCCTATAAAAAGATCAATTGATATCTTAGGGAATATAGCATTTGCATTAGGAATTACAATACTACTAATTTCTGCAACTTATGGATTATTGCCATATAATGGACAAGTATTAGGCTGGAGTAATCCTTGGGTGATAAGCGGAATTATAATTTCAGCAATTTTATTATCAGCATTCATATTTATTGAGAAAAAAGTAAAAGATCCAATGTTTGATTTATCTTTATTCAAGATTAAAGATTTCTCTACTTCAAATTTTGCCAACTTTATAGCTTCCCTAGCTAGACAAGGAATACTATTAATGCTTTTAGTATTATTGCAAGGTATTTGGTTACCATTACATGGAGTTCCTTATGCTGAAACACCATTTTGGGGAGGAATATATCTAATACCTAACGTTTTAGGATTTGCAGTATTTGGACCTATAAGTGGTATATTATCTGACAGATACGGTTCTAAAATGCTAACGAGCTTAGGCTTAGCTATTGCTGGAATAGGATTCTTGCTCTTGTCATTTTTACCTTATGACTTCCAGGCTTGGGAATTTTTCTTGATTACGTTTATTCAAGGTGCTGGAATGGGATTATTTACTGCACCGAATACGGCAGATATGATGGCAACAGTGCCTATAGAGAAAAGAGGAGCCGCATCTGGCATGAGAGCAGCATTACAAAATACTGCATCTGCTGCTAGTGTTGTATTATATTTTAGTATTATAATAGCAGGGATGAGCACTACACTGGATTCTTCACTAACTTCTGCTTTATCTCCATATGGTATTACTCCCCCTCCATTGCCTGCAGCAGTGGTAATATTTTCTGCATTATTAGGATATGATCCGTTATCTCCGCTAGTAGCTTCTTTACCTTCGTCTTTAGCTAGTAAGATAGATACACCTCATTTCTTCGTTTCTGCTATTGCGCCATCTTTCATGAGTGGATTTAGATTAATGCTATATATTTCTACAGCATTACTATTATTATCAGCTGTTATTTCAGCATTTAGAGAGAGTGAAAGAGTTGGAAAATTGGGAAATTATACTGAAGGGGAACAGAAAGCTGAAAGATCTGTTACAAAAGGAAGCTAAAAAACTAGGATTATCTTATACTGAAGTATCTACTCTTTATTTTTTAAGATCTGGAGAGAAAAATGTAAGCGAACTTGCAAAACTTATCGGTGTTAATAAATCTACAATGGTAGAAGTTTTAGATAAATTAGATTCTATAGGAATGATAACTAGAACCAGAGATGAAAAAGATAGAAGAGTTGTGAAAGTAATTGCTACTGATAAAGGTATAGATGCTTTAAATAGAGTAAGACATAATTATAGGGAATTAATCAATGAAATACTAAACGAATCACATGGAGATATAGTAAAATTCTTTCAAATAGTATTAGATAGAGCAACAGAAAAACAAGAAAATTAAGTAAAATATGGAACTTTTTTATTTAACTCTAGTAACATGTTATAAAGAGAATTATCTATCTCTATTTCATTTCTTTTAGATAATTTTTCTCCCCTATCTCCAGGCAATGAACCAATAAGGTTTCTCATATATAGTATAGCATTATTGTTTTTTTCAAAAAGATTAGAATTAATTATAATCATAACTTCTCCTTTATTAGATGGATTTTCAGTATTTAACACACCTTTTACCTGTGGTCCTATAGCACTTCCTGTAATATAGGCTGTAAGAAGTTCAAGAGTTATCATCAAATAAAATCCTTTTTCTCCACCCATTGGTAATATACCTCCTTTCAATGCTTCGTTAGGATCTGTAGTAATTTCTCCCTTAGAATCTACTGCTACACCATAAGGTATGCTAACTCCTTTTCTTTGTGCTTCTATTATTTTACCTCTTGCTGTAGATGATAATGCCATGTCTAAAACTACTGGAGGATTAGAAGGTATTCCAATACTTAATGGCGTAGTAGAAAGAATTTTAGTATTCTTTCCAGGCATTACTACAGCTGGTTCTGCATTTCCAAACATTATAGAAATAAAACCAGCATTAGCTAATCTTCTTGTATAATATCCTAGAAATCCTATATGAGAAGCATTTCTAACTGCTATAACATATGAAGATGGAAGATCCTGTGAAATTAAATTATTCCATAGTACTATACCTATGCTATGATTTGCATCAATTAAAATCGAAAATTGTGATTCTTTAACAATTCTGTAACTTACTCTTCTTCTGATTGTATTTAATTCTATTCCCTTTATTAAAGGAATAATTCTTTGAACTCCATGCGAAGAATGCCCTCTTAATTCTGCCTCAATAAAATGGTCTACAATAATTTCTTTCCCTTCAATATCTCTTTTCTCCAATAATTCTAAAAGGAGATTTTTTAAATCGTCTACCTTAATGTTCACGATAGTATAATAGATAAAAATACCTTAAAAGTAAATAATATGCATTTAAGAGAAACGCATTAACGTTTAAGTCACTTAAGTTATACAAATTTACATGACTGATTATATTCATGGAAGTTAAGTATATACTCTCTATAGAAAGTTAAAGATAGAATTTTAATTTTCTAATATCAATTTAAATTATTTAATGCTTTTTAGGTTTTTCTTAATAAGGTAGAAAAGTTTTTACAGATTTACTTACTTTTAAAAGAAGTTAAAATAACATTATATTAGAAGAAAAATTATTAAGGAAATCTTTATTAACTTAGGTAATTTGAATATATTATGCAATTATATTATACAGTACTAAAAACGAGTTTCTGTCCTTCAAGTTATGGTATTTTTGAATGCAAAACAGAAAACGGTAAAGAAGTATGTAAATTAGTTGCGTGCACTAGGCCTGGATTTCTCTCGTCAATATATGAAGCTCAAGAATATTAGAATAGAAATAAGAACTTTATAATAAGTATTCTTTTTATGGTAACTAGATATTGGTTAAGATACTATCTGATTTCATTCATAGTCATAGCTATTTTAGATATAGTTATATCAAGTATTATTCAGATCAATATACCATTCTTCTATATAATTCAGATAATCATTATATTTGCTTCTTGGTATTTTATTTCTCCTTTATTAATGATCTTATTACTTAAAATGAAAAGAAGTAATAAAGAAATTTACGATCTTGTAGATCAAGTCGCAAGACAATTTAATTTGAAAACTCCTCGTACATATATTTCTTATGTTAATTTTCCTAATGCTTTAGCTTTTGGTAATATTATTTTTAGAGGCATGGCAATTACTGAGCCTCTTCTATCTTTTCTTAATGATGACGAAGTGAGAGCAGTAATTGCTCATGAACTATCTCATTTAAAGAACCATGATCCTGAAACTTTAATTTTATCCCTAATTGGGATAACCTCAGTTTATTCTTTTCTCATCCAGACTTTTCCTTCCTTTACTGCTCTTATTGTTTTACTTTATTTCTTTGGTTTTTTTCCGTTATTTTTCGCAATACATAGATTTGTAGAAAAAAGAGCTGATTTAACTGCAGTAAAACATGGTAATTTTTCAGTACCATTACAGACTGCGTTAATAAAAATTGCATATTTAAGTGATAAAGTGCCTTACCCAATTTTAAAGAATTTTCCAGAGTTACAGATCTTATTTATGAAATATGATATAATGAACCAAGATACTGGAACAGGATTTTTTGCTACCCATCCTAGTGTAAGTGAAAGATTACGATATCTAAGTAAATATGAGTAACTATTTATTCACAAAATAATTATAGAAATTTACTACTTATCCCTTTTATATTTAGAAGTCAACTTTCGTAAAATTTCAAGTTACACAAACCCAAACTAGTTTCATACTCTCATTATTTGCAATTTGCAGTAAAAGGATACACAAAATTACGTCTTTGAGGAAAGTTAATTATGACTTATCTAGTTTAATTTTTAAAGCTGCTAGAATTCAGTAAAAATTATATAATTGATTTGTGAATTGTTTTGATTTATTTTTAGTTAGATATACTGTTAGTGATAGAGTATTAAGAACCTACGATAAAATTTTTAGAGATAATATACAAAATAATATAGATGATATCAAAAAAGGAAAGTATTGAGAACAAATTAAGTAGAAAAAAACTTAGTTATCCTGAATTATTCTTCTTATCATTTGGAGGACAGGCTCCTTTCATTTCCCTATTAACTTTTGGGACTGTTATGATAGCATACGTGGGACAATTAGGAGCTTTTGCAATGTTGGTTGCTACTTTAGTAGTATTATTCAATGGGCTAACTGTATATTTCCTATCAAAGAGGTTCAACAGAAGTGGAGGCTATTACATTTATGCACTTTATGGATTAAGTAATAACTTAGGGTTAGAAACTGGTTGGAGTTATATATTATATGCATTAGCTTATGGTGGAACATTATTATCTGGTGGAGCATATGTATTATATTCGATAACAGGATTTAATCAACCAATTCTTGCGTTTATAGTAGCAACATTTGCCTCGTCATTAGTAATAATGGGAGTAAAAGTATCAGCAAAATATGCTACAGTAATGTCAATAATAGAAATGATAGCAATAATATCCCTATCTTTTATATTTCTTCATGATTCTGGATTTAGATTTTATAATCCTTTTAAATTAGATATTAATTCTTCATTCTTAGCTGCTGTAATATTTGGTTTAGGTATACCTACGGGCTATGGATCTATTGCTCCTTTAGCTAAGGATGCTGAAGATAAGCTAGCTATAGGTAAAGCTGCAATAACAGTACTATTAGTAGGTGGCCTACTAAGTACATTCTTTTTTTACTCTCTAGGTAGCATGAATTTCACCGGTAATTTAGTAGAATACCTTTTATCTAGATTTGGTATAATTTCATTACTAGGCATTTCTTTTATCGCTTTAAATGATGGAACATTAGGTGGAATGGCATACATTTTAGCAAATTCCAGGACTTTTAAAGCTATGACTGAGGATTCAGTTTTCCCGTCGATATTTAATAAGGAGTATAAAGGAAAACCACTTGCATCTGAATTATTTATAGCAATTGTTTTCATTTCAGTGTTAACATTAATGGCATACTTTATAGGACTATACAATACTTTCTTGAGTTTAGGAGCTGTTGCTGGTTTAAGTAATTTATTTATACATTCTTCCGCTAATTTCTCGCTAATTCGTATAGCTCATAAAAGATCTAAAAAACACGTTATTGAGTTATCTACAGCAATAATTGCCCTTATAATATCCGTCTTTGTATTAATTTATTCATTACCAGGAATACAAGTTTATATTCAGGATATATTCTTTGGTTGGATAATTTTTGGATTTTTATATGCAGAAGCATTAAATATTATAAAAGAAGATTCTAAAGCAGAAAAAGAGCAGTAAATAGTTATTTTTTAATAAAGCTTAATCCTAACATGGATAACATAATGTAAAAGCATGGAACAATTATTAACCATAAAGTACTATGATTTATAGATAATAATACTGGTGTCATCCCGCCGGCTAATACTGCAGATAATTGATAAGATATTCCAGCTGATAAAGTTCTATTTTCAGTCATAAATAATTCAGATAGTATTGTACCTTGAGCAGAATACGTAGCTGAATCTCCTATACCAAAAATAAGAAAAGAAAACAATACGCCAAGATAATTTTTATGCACAGAAAAAATAACAAAGAATATGATACTAATAATCATTAAAAGAAATCCAAAATATGACACGGTTTTTCTTCCTTTAATATCAGATAAATGACCAAATATAAGAATAAGAAAAATCTCCTCTATCGCAGTACTGAATAGAAAAATCATAGTTGATCTAAAACCTTGAAGTAATAAATATGCTAAGGAAAATGAAGCAAAGAAATAAAATGTAGAACTTTCACCTAATTTTACAGTTATTCCAATAATAACCTTTTTAAAATCTATTGAAAAACGATTATTAGATTTACGCATAAATAAAGGACTTTCATTAATTTTAAAAGAGAGAATAAATAAAAATACTAATAATATAGAAAAAAATAGAAATGCGTATCTATTTAAAGCTAAAATAGAAGATAAAAGCAAGCCGGCAGGTACTCCAATCTGTATAAAGCTTACCCAAAATGCTTTAAAAGCAGAAGTTTCTGCTACAATCACTGATGCACTGCTCCATTCCCCACCTAAACTAAATCCCATTAAAATGACTCCTATTAAAATAAAAATAGTTAAATTAGAGAATAAGCCTAAATTACCTAAAATTAAAAAAAGACTCGTAAGTAAAAGAGAGACCTTTCTTCCAAATTTATCTCCAACTAAACCAAAAACCATAGCCCCTAAAGGTCTACCTATAAAACCTGAGAAAAAAATTAAGAATGCTGATAAAATACCTATTAATTTTGAAAAGTAAATAGCTGATAAAATACCTGCAGAGAAAAAAGACGTCCATTCCAATACTGTAAGCAAAGATGCAATTACTATTACTAATGACTTCATTTTTTCTTCTTCCTTCTTCATGAATAATAAATTCCTGCACCTATATTAGCCTCTCCTGGTATCCTATCCGGAACACCACCATATTTTAACTTAGCAATACCATCATATGGAATAAAACATTCACCAAAAGATGCTAAAACAATCACATTATTTCCTCTTACGATAACACAATTTTGTATTGCTTCAGCTACAAATCCATCATTTTTGACTATTTCTTTCCTTAATTTAATTAATTCCTTGTACATATTAAGAAATTTGTTATTTATCTTCCAGCTTAACTTAGATCTTTCAAATGTAGAAATATCTTGAGGATCATAATAGTATTCTTTTAATTCCCTTTTTCTCCCTTCTCTTAATCCATTAATTATCACTGGATCAGAAAAATCAGTAAAAAATAAGAAAGGATTCTCTTCTCCATACTCTTCTCCCATAAAAATCATTGGAATATAAGGTAAAACCAAATAAAGAAATGGCGCTATTAACGCTTTTTCTCCAACTAGAGATATTAATCTTTTTCCATCCTTTCTATTTCCAACTTGATCATGATTTTGAGCATAAATTACAAATTTATGTTTAGGAATGCCATCTGGTAATTTCTTTCCATGGTGCTTTTTTCTAAATCTAGAATAAATCCCATCATATACAAATGCATTATTTATAGCTTTTACAAGCTGATTAATGTCTCCAAAGTCTTCATAGTATGAATCGTGTTCTCTAGTTAAAAGAGTATGTAATGCGTGATGAAAATCGTCTAACCATTGAGCATCTATACCATAACCACAATTTTCTTTAGGTAAAATTATCTTAGGATCGTTCAGATCACTCTCTGCTATAACTAATGCGTTTTTATTTTCTCTTTTTACTGCATCGTTAATTTCTTCTAAAATATGCTTTGGAGAATTATCAAATATGCTATGCACTGCGTCTAATCTTAAACCATCAGCATGATATTCTCTAATCCAGTACACTGCATTTTGAACTACATAATATCTTACTTCATCACTCCATGCTTCATCAAAATTAAATATAGGACCCCATGGCGTTTTATATCTTGAAGAAAAATAAGGACCAAAAACTCCAAGATAATTTCCTTCTGGGCCTACGTGATTATATACTACATCAATTATAACTCCAATACCTTTTTTGTGAGCTTCATTAATAAGTTCTTTAAGTTTATACGGTCCACCATAACTATTTTGAACAGCATATAACATGACTCCATCATATCCCCAATTTCTGCTTCCAGCGAATTGAGATACTGGCATTAATTCTATTGCATTTATACCAAGATCTTTTAGGTAATCTAATTTGTTTTTTACTCCATTAAAATCCCCACCAAAAGTTCCAACGTGAAGTTCATAAATAACTGGATTATCAGAAATGCCATACCAATCCTTATCCTCCCAATTGAATTCTTGTGAAACTATCATAGACCTTCCGTGAACTCCTTCTGGCTGATACCTAGAAGCAGGATCTGGATACTCTTTTCCATTAATTTTATATGAATATAAATCTCCAGCTTTAGCATCGATCTCCAAAGTAAAATATCCTAATTCGTCTTTATTATGTATTTCTATTTCGTCTCGTTTATTATCTTGATATAGAACTAAATTTAGTGAATCTACATATGGGGCCCATACGCTGAAAACCGTACTTTTTCCGTTAAAGTTAGCTCCTATTCTCATAACAAAAGTTATGAAGAACAAGGTTTAATTTTCTTAGTATTCTATAAAATGTATGGCTTTTGTAGAGAGACCTACTAGACCTGGTGAACCATACCCATTAGGTGCAAAAATTACTAAAGATGGAGTCAACTTTGTTTTATTTTCAGAAAACGCGACTTCTGTAGAACTTCTCCTATTTTCTCATGCAGACGATAAGGAACCTAAAGAGGTCATTAAACTCAAAGAAAAAACAGGTGATTTATGGCATGTATTAGTTCCAGGCATAATACCTGGACAACTCTATGCGTACAAAGTAGATGGACCTTATAAGCCAGAACAAGGATTACGATTTAACAAAAACAAAACTTTGATTGATCCTTACGCAAAAGCTTTATCTGGATTCATAAAATGGGATGATTCCTTATTCAGTTACAAGATTGGAGACCCTAATCAAGATTTATCCTTTGATGAAAGAGATTCTACACAATTCATACCTAAATCAATAGTTATATCAGACGAGTTTGACTGGGAAGGAGATAAACCATTAGGTTTAAGAATCCCATGGTCACAAACTATAATTTACGAGACTCACGTTAAAGGATTAACCATAAAGAGAAATGATGTAGAAGAACAATATAGAGGAAAATTCTTAGGATTAGCTTCAAAAAGCATGATATCGTATTTTAAAGATTTAGGGATAACTTCAGTAGAACTTATGCCTATACAACAGTTCGTTAGAGACAAATGGTTAACTGATCAAGGATTAACCAACTATTGGGGGTACAATCCTATAGCTTATTTTGCACCAGATTGTGGATATGCTACTTCTTGCTTAGGACAACAAGTTATTGAATTTAAAAAAATGGTTAAGGAACTTCATTCTGCAGGAATTGAAGTAATAATAGACGTAGTTTATAATCATACTGGAGAAGGGAATCAATTAGGTCCTACTTTGAGTTTTAAGGGAATAGATAATACTTCATATTACATGTTAAACCCTGAAAATCCTAGATTTTACATGGATTTTACTGGTACTGGGAATACTTTGAATCTTAGACATCCAAGAGTCCTTCAAATGGTAATGGATAGCCTAAGATATTGGGTCCAAGAAATGCATGTAGATGGATTTAGATTTGATTTAGCTTCTGCACTAGCTAGAGAATTATATAACGTAAATATGCTTTCAACATTCTTTGTAGCTATTCAACAAGATCCTATACTTTCTAGAGTTAAACTAATTGCAGAACCATGGGACGTAGGAGAAGGAGGATATCAAGTGGGAAATTTCCCTTATCAATGGGCTGAATGGAATGGAAAATATAGGGATACAATAAGGAGATTTTGGAAAGGAGAACCAATAGTTTATTCTGAATTAGCTAACAGATTAATGGGATCTCCAGACCTATATTTAGGATCTGGTAGAACTCCGTTTGCTAGTATAAATTACATTACATCTCATGACGGATTCACGTTACAAGATCTAGTAAGCTATAATCAGAAACATAATGAGGCAAATAAAATGGATAACAGAGATGGGACAGATGAAAATTATAGCTGGAATTGTGGATATGAAGGAGAAACAAATGATCCTAATGTTATAAACTGTAGAGAAAGACAAAAGAGAAACTTCATGATAACATTATTCATAAGTCAAGGAGTTCCTATGCTTTTGGGAGGAGATGAAATAAGTAGAACTCAAAAAGGCAATAATAATGCTTTCTGTCAAGATAATGAAATTTCTTGGTATAATTGGGATTTAGATGAAACTAAAAAAGCATTTAGAAATTTTGTACGATCAATGATTTATTTAAGGAAAGCACACGCAATATTCAGAAGAAGAAAATTCTTCCAAGGAAGAAAATTACTTGGATCGCCATATAAAGACTTAACATGGTTAAATCTGGATGGAACAGAAATAAACGAGCAAATATGGAATTCTCCTACACAAACAATAGCTTTTGTCCTAGCAGGAGACGCTATGGACGAAATTAACGACAGAGGAGAAAGAGTAGCAGATGATACATTTCTAATAATATTAAATGGTAATCCTAATCCAGCAAAGTTTAAAGTTCCAAAAATAGGAGAAAAATGGCAATTAGTTACATGGAGTTACGATAGAAATCCAAAAGATGGAGAAAATATAGTAAAAGCAGAACAAGAATTGGAAATAGAAGGTAGATCAGCATTAATTTATAAGAGGATATAAAAATGAGTTATAGACTACAATTAAATAAAGATTTCAATTTTGAAGATGTAATAAATCTTTTAGATTATTTCCAAAAACTAGGAGTAGAATATCTTTACCTATCTCCAATACTTCAAGCAAGAAAGAATAGCATGCATGGATATGATGTATTCGATTTTACTAAGGTTAATGAAGAATTAGGAGGAGAAGAAAAATTCAAAGAATTGGCAAAAAAGGCTAAAGAAAAAGGACTAAAGATAATTGTCGACATAGTTCCAAATCACATGGCGTTAGAAAATCCATATCTTATGGATATTCTAAAGAATGGAAAAAATTCAAAATATTCTAATTTCTTCGATATAGAAGGAGATAAAATAGTTTTACCAATATTAGGCGAACCTCTTAAGGAAGCGTTAAGTCAGAATAAACTTAAAATTGAAGAAGAAGGAAGAGAAAAATTCCTAGACTATTATGGACTAAAATTACCTTTACAAGGAGAAGGAAATAGCATAAAAGAACTTCTTGAAAAACAAAATTACATCTTGACATATTGGAAAGATTTTGAAAAAATTAATTATAGAAGATTTTTCGATGTAAATGGACTAATTGCTTTAAGGGAAGAAAATAGAAACGTATTTGAAGCAGTACATTCCAAAATATTTGAATTAGTTTCAAAAGGTTACATTCAAGCGATAAGAGTAGATCATATAGATGGTTTATTAAAACCTAAAGAATATTTAGAATGGCTAAGAGAAAAAGTAGGTAAAGATGTCCTTATTTATGTTGAAAAAATTCTTTCTTCAAATGAAAAACTAAGAAAAGAATGGCCAATAAATGGAACTACTGGCTATGATTTTCTTAGAGATATCAATTTATTATTTATTGATCGTGATAATGAAGAAATATTTAAACAAATTTACGAAGAATTTGTAGGAGAAGAACTCATTGAAGCAATTAATAAAAGAAAAGCTAAAGAAGACGTTATAAAGCAATTATTCGAAGGAGACATAATAAGGGTTTCGAATCAAATAGAAAAACTTACAGGAAAAAATTACAGACTTGATATAGAAAAATTCTTACCTTGTATGGAAGTATATAGAACATATATTGATGAACAAGATATAAGTTGGGAAGATTTAGAGGAAATAAAAAAGGCTATTGAATGTTCTCCTAGAATATTAACTTTAATAAGTAATAAAAAGGCAATGATGTATCTTCAAGAACTAGAAGATCCAATTATGGCCAAAGGATATGAGGATACTTTCTTATATAGAGATAATACGTTAATATCTCTAAATGAAGTGGGAAGCGACAGAAAATTCGGAATAACTTGTGAGGAATTTCATGTTAGAAATATAGAAAGAGAAGAGCTTTGGTCTAAAACTATGATAACTACTTCAACTCATGATACTAAATTTAGCGAAGATGTTAGAGCTAGATTAAACGCATTAAGTAGAATACCAAAAGAATGGAAAGAAAAAGTATTTTATTGGAATTTAATTGCACAAAAATACAAAAGAAATGGAAATCCAAGTAGGAATGATGAATATAGGCTTTATCAAGCATTATTAGGATCATTTACAGAATTTTCAGAAGAATATGAAAAAAGAATAATAAATTACATGATAAAAGCAGTGAGAGAAGAAAAAATAAAGACCTCATGGGTCAACGTAAATGAAGAGTACGAAAATGACTTGATAAATTTCATTAGAAATATCCTCAAAGATCAAGAATTTCTTAACTCTTTTATACCATTTTGGAAAAAAATCAATAGAGCCGGAGCTATAAATTCAGTATCTCAGACAATCTTAAAAGTTACATCCCCAGGATTGCCGGATACTTATCAAGGAAATGAAACTTTAACTTACTTATTAGTAGATCCAGATAATAGGATTAAAGTTGATTTTAATAAACTTAAACAAAAATTAGAAGAAGTAATTAGAGAAAATCCAAAAGAATTACTAAAGAGTGTAGAAGATGGAAGACTAAAATTATATGTAACTTGGAAACTGCTTAATTTTAGAAAAGAAAATCCAGAATTCTTTAAGGGTTATTCACCAATATTAATAAAAGGAGAAAAAAATGCAAATTTCTGCTCATTTGAAAGAAATAATTTAATAGTGTTGGCCCCATTAAATCCTTTTGACTTATCGTTTGAAAATACAGAGATAGAAATTCAAAATAAAGTTAAAAATATAATAACAGATGAGGAAGGTAAAGTTGAAGAACTGATCAAAGACTTTCCGTTTGGTGTATTTATCAAATTATAGCAAGTATTCCCAAAAGTAACATTAAAGCAGTGGAAATCCAATAAGCTATATACCTTAGATTTCTTGTATAGTATTCTCCCATTATTTTTCTATTTCTAGATATTATTCCTAAGATTATAACAGGACCTATCAAAGCAAAAACAAAAAAGACAAGCAAATCTAAAACTAGACTAATTAAATCACCTGGAGGAACAATCAGCGTAGCTATTACGGCTGGTATACTTTCTATTATATAAATTAAATTAAAATTCTTTATACCTAAAGCCTCAGCTACTCCCCATGCACTACCTAAAGAAATTACTATTAAAGCTAGGAATCCTGCACTTATTAAACCTATTCCGAAAATATAAGGAGAATATGGACCGGCTATAGGATTCATAACCCTAGCTAAGTCGGAAGCTGAAGCAAAAGTAGAAGGATCAGATGCTTTGGAAATCCCAGAAAAAGCCATTTCTACTATTGCCATTAGAATTTCTGTAACTATTGCGCCAACAAGAGTTTCTCTTCTAACGTACTTTATTCCAAGGTCTTTAAAAGTCCATTTCACTTCTTTACTTTTTATCGCAGTAGCTGAAGCTTGAAAGAATAGCATAAAAGGCATTATAACAGCTCCTACAGTAGCAGCCAATAGGAATAGGTAATTTGGAGTAAATGAAATATAAACTGGGGAATAAGGTTGAATTCCTCTAAATATCAAGGTTAAGAGCAAACCAATAATTAGTAATGCTGAAATTCCAAGCAATATTTTCTCTGCTTTCAAATATTTTTGTTTAATTACTACACTAAGATGAATTATATATATTATTGGTATAGTTAAATAAATTGGTAATCCTATAACTTCCAATCCTATTGCAATACCTAAGTATTCTATAATGTAAGTAACAGCATCAGTCAAAGCCATAGGTAATGCCATTAAAACTGAAATCTTTTTGCTATAATTTTCTCTAATTATTTCTCCTAGTCCTTTATTAGTTACTATTCCTATTCTACCAGAAACCTCTTGAATAATATACAATGGAACAATAAGTAATAGCATAATCCAAACAAAGCCATATTTGAAAGTAGCTCCTACTTGAGCAGCTCCAATTACACTACTAGCATCCATATCAGCCATCATGACTAGCCATGCAGGACCAAAGAGCATCATAAATTTCATTTTACGACTAGTCGTATTCCATTTACGCCACATCGTAAATAGATTTTATTCAATCTAATATAAATGTTTCTACTTAGATTTTAGGGTTGAACGAGTAATAGGACATATATTATTAGAAATTATATACTATATACTTACTAAACTGAAAGATGTCAATAAAATATGTATATTACAATAATTTGGCTTATCTTTCCAAAGTATAAAAACTAGCTTAGCGAATACATTTATATGTCTTAGAATTACTTATTATTTATGAATAAACTACTTACCATAGTATTTTTAATTCCATTAATGTTAATGCCACTTGCTTTAGCAGGAACAAATGGAAATACGAATACTTACTACGCAGATTACACTATAACATACACTACTAGCGCTAACTTACAAGCATCTCATAATATGAGTAGCTTAAAAGGTTCATTTGAAGCTAATTCTAATTTAAATATTAATATTTCTTCAACTCCAATAAGCAATGGCAAATTTAATGATAGTGTATTATTAAATGGATATATGTACTATACATTAAACATTCTTACTTCCGGGCTGACTATTAGCAACACTCATAATACATCTATAAATGATAAAATTAGCTTTATATCTAATTATTCTATACAAAATGTAACTAATATTCTAAGTATTATAAATATGTTTAATATAAGTTTTAGTAAATCAGGAAATATAACATATAATAATATAACTATATTATATAATGTTAACTTAGAGAAAATAGGAACAGTCACAGTGACTTTAAATAATACCAAATATACGGGTTACGTCTATTCAATAAGTGGTAATGTTACGTCTATGACGACAACAATGTCTAAGTTCTCATTAAATACAATGAAGAATATAAATGGAAAGATAATATCTCTGAATAATGGTCTAATATATAGTGCAAATATATCTGGAAACGGACACACTATCATTGGATCAAATCACTTTAGCATGTCTGGAAAATCTACTAGCTTATTAACAATTAAACTGCTTTCAACAAATATTGGTGCGAAATCAATCGGAAGCTTTATACAAATAACAACTAAATCGGTAAACAATTCAGCTACACAAAAGACTAGCAATACTACTATTAGTAATATAAAAACTACTCCTACTAATTTAACTACTATAAAGCCAAGTAGTGCTTCTTCGTTAAACTTAAAAGATATATTATTGCCTGCAGGAATAATTGTAGCTATAGCTGTAGCAATAGTTCTAATCAGAAAGTTATTCTAATTTTTTTAAAATAAAATCTAAAGCTTATCTAGAAAAAAGATATATCTTTGTTTTCTTCACTAGTTTAATATGAGTGTTGTAATAGCTAGAAATTTAACTAAAAAATACGGAGACTTTACTGCGGTAGATCATATAAATTTTGAAATAGAAAAAGGAGAAATTTATGGTTTTCTTGGACCTAACGGAGCAGGAAAAACTACTACAATAAAGATGCTAACAGGATTAACTCCGATTACAGAAGGAGATGCTGAAATTGCAGGCATAAGTATAAATAAAAATCCTAGAGAAGCTAAGAAAAAAATTGGATGGATTTCATCAGAAGTAATAGTAGATGATGAATTGTCTGCATGGGAAAATATTGAAATACAAGCAAAACTATTAGGAGTAAAAGATTGGAAAGATAGAGCTCTAGATCTGCTAAATTACTTTGGGATTAAAGAATTCAAAGATAGAAAAGCAGGAAAATTCTCTACTGGAATGAGGAAAAAACTAGAAGTAACAATGGCACTACTTCATTCTCCAGAAGTAATTTTTATGGACGAACCTACAATTGGCTTAGACGTTAATACTAGAGCGTCATTATGGAATTTAATTAGAGAAGTAAATAGAGATTATTCAGTCACAATACTTCTAACTACTCATTACATGGAAGAAGCTGATGCATTATCCAATAGAATAAGTATAATAAATAAGGGAAAAATTATAGCTACTGGTACTCCAGATGAATTAAAAGAAAAATATGGAGGAGATGTAATAGAATTAGAAATAAAGAAAGATGAAATACCAATAGATAAACTGGATCAAATAGGAAAAACCATCAAAAAAGATGGAAAAATAACTATAAGAGTTTCAAACGCTGAAAGTGTTCTATTAGATGTAATAAATACAGTAGGATCTAATAATATTAAATCATTAAAGATAAACAAATCTAGCCTTGATACAGTATTCTTAAATCTAACTGGAGGAAGCCTTGAAGATAATCAAGAATTTAATGCTAAAAGATTCTACGCTATGTTAAGGAGGGCGACCAGGTAATGTTAGATGGTCTAGAAGCATTATACATGAGAGAAGTAAAAAGAATTTATAGAAGCGTATATATGTGGATAATGATTATCTCTCAGCCAGTATTATGGTTAGTATTCTTTGGAAGTAGCTTTTCTCATGTTCCTTCAGAATTTCTGCAGACATTCTTCCATACAAACAATTATATAGCCTTCATACTACCAGGTGAACTTTCAGTTTCAATGTTATTTGTGGGCATGTTCTCGTCGATGAGTTTAATCCAGGATAAAAGATTTGGATATATGAAAAGAATATTTATTACACCAGTGCCTAAATATTATGTATTCTTATCAAAAATTCTAGGAGGAATCACTAGGGGAATTATTCAAGTTCCTATAATGTTAGGTGTGGCGTTAGCTTTAGGAGTATCTTTGAACCTTAACTTGATCTCAATAGTTACTATCGTTTTATCTCTAGTATTTTTAGGAATGGGATTTTCCTCTTTATATGCAATATTTACAATAAAGACGTCTGATTGGCAAGCTCCAGGCGTAATTGCAAATCTGATTAACCTACCATTAATGTTTTCTAGCACAGCATTATTTCCTAAAACATTCTTTCCTGGGTGGCTAGTAGATATAAGTGACATAAATCCTATAACGTATTCTGCTGAATTAGGTAGAGAAGCATTATTATCTGGAGATCCTAATTGGAGTTACTTAGGAATATTAGCACTATTTGCTTTTATAATGGTAGTATTAGGAAGTTATTTAACAAATAAATTTATGCAAGCTGAATAAAAAGAATAAATTAAAATATTTTTCCTTAATATTTCGCATTATATAGTAGTTAAATAATATATTTTACATCTTATTTTAATTTGAAACTGTAAAAGAACTACTTAAAAAGAGAAAAAATAAAAGACTCTATATAGCTTACTGTATATTATCATTAAGATGAAAGCTGGATTACTGATAGATAGAAATAAATTAATAGTAAAAGATGTTTCTGATCCTAAAATAGAAAATGAAGAAGTAATAGTAAAAGTAAGGAAAGCGAGCATTACGCGTTTTGATTTAATGAATATAAATAATCCTACAAAATTGCCTATAATACCAGGGGCAGAATTTGCTGGAGATGTCGATGGAAAGAAAGTTGCAGTATATACTAGAACATATGATGGAACATGCAAAATGTGTAGAAAAGGAATGGAAATGTTTTGTCTATCTGGAAAAAGAATAGGAGTAGATATTAATGGCGGATTCGCTGAATATGTTAAAGTCCCAAAATCAAATATATTTTACTCTGATTTATCTTACGAAATTCTTTCTAGTCTTTCATTAACTGCTTTAGCTCCTTATCATGCTTTAAGAACTGCTAACGTCAAAAAGGAAGATACAGTTATTGTTCTAGGCGCATCAAGTAATACAGGAATATTTGCATTACAATTAGCTGAAATTATTGGAGCCAAAACAATTGGTATAACTAATAATAATATTAAAGTATCAAAAAATATCTTCAACTACGCTGAGGCAATTGAAAAAGTTAAGGAAACAACTGATGGGGAAATGGGAGATATTATAATAAATCCATTAGGTAGTAAATACTTAGATTTAGCTTTAAAATTAGTGAAAAAAGGCGGTACAATAGTTACCTTCGGAACATTATATGGTTCAGAAGCTAAAATTAATCTGAGTTATTTATATCTTAATCAAATTAGCTTAATAGGGACTGTAAGAGGAACAGTTCAAGAATTTAAAGAATTACTAGAATTATGCAAAAAATGTAAACCATATATATGGAAAGAGTTTTCTTTAGAACAGATTAATGACGCGATTAGCGAAATGTCGTCATCAGAAAGAAAAGGAAGAATAGTATTAAACATAAACTAAAGCCACCATAAAAATTTTTATTATAGAACAGATACTTCATAAATAGATGAAAATTTTATTCTTGTTAAACAAATATTCCGGAATAACTATATTGTTATTAATCTCATTCATTAGTAGGCTAATGTCTGTCCCATGGCTTTACCAATTTCTTTACTTTCTCTTCACATTACCTGATTATTCACTAGAAGGATTCTTACTAAATTTAAGTATAATAGCTTTACTCGTAATTATAATAATTCCAATAGCAATAGCTAAAGGAATAAATTTAATAATAAGACTAAAAGATTCGAGACATTAAGACTTCATACGACTTATCTTTCATTTTTCCTAAAAATTGTATAAAAAATTTTTAAAGTTCTGATTTTTCAAGTTTTAAGTTCAACACGTCAGCTATTTTTATGTCTGCATTAATGCTTTGCTTATCAAATGACTGGATAATATATGATCCAATCATTTCTTGAGTATACCTTGATTCAGGTTTTAGAAGATAGTATACAGGATTCCTTTTAGGTATCTTTAATTTAGTAATATCTATTAGTTCAGAAGTAATTTTTGCATTAGGAAAGATCACTTTCAATATATTTTCTTGAATTTCTAGGTTAAGTTTCTCTAATTCTTGCAATGATGAAAATTCTTTACCTTTAAACGGTTCCACTAGTTTATTCATAATTTCTTTATCTACATCTTTACCTTCTTTTAATATTGAATTTACTAATTTCATAGCTGCACAATCAGTATGAGGCAAAAATATTACTTCATCAACATCTTTAATATTCCTTAGCATATCTTTTATTTCGTATACGTTAGCTCCCGCATTTCTTATAATTAATGTATTATTATCTGCTCTTTTTAGTATTTCTTCACTTAATCTATAGTCCATACACGAAATAACTAACCTTTTCATTGCATAATAACTGTATAGCTTACTTATATTTTTTAAATAGATAAAACTTACTTTCCAAACATTGAGAAAGATATTACATAAGATAAACTATAAATACTCAAATAACGTAAAATATAAATGCGGTCGTAGTCTAGCATGGATTAGGACGCCTGCCTGCCACGCAGGAGGTCCCGGGTTCAAATCCCGGCGGCCGCAGTGTGGGGTATCCCCACGCCCAAACTATTTTCTTCCATTTTAAGATATGATTTTATTACGTCATCTAAAGGACCGACGTAATGTTCCTTTCCGTCAGTACTCGACACTCTCGATAAATAGACATAATACCGACTTTTAACTTCACGTATGATTATATCACCAAACGTATAAGTCTTCTTTTTATTAGAATACACTCCTAAAACCCCACTCTTAACTTTACGGTTGCCAATTTTGATTTATAAGTGATTAACAACAATGCCTTTTGTAGAATTTTTACGTAGTATTAAAAGAAAATAGTTACGATTCATTATTATCTAAAAATAAAAAATATACTAATCACTTACAAAAGAAAAAATTAAACTAAATTTAAACATAAATCTAGAGAAATTCATGATATTAATTCCGGATAACTTCTAGGCAACTTTTATTGATATTATAAAGTTAAATAAATTAATATATCTCATATAAATTCGTATTTTTATGAAATTTATAATTTTTATGAATTTTTTCTTAATAACTACTTATTATATTGTGTAAGGTACTTTGGAATTTTAATATAATTATGTCATCTTACTGTTTGTAGATAAAGATATATCTTTAAAGCGGTATTTCTTTTTCTATGAACAATAAATTTCCGATATTTTATGCTGTAATAATTGTTGCCATAACTTTTGCCTTAAGAGCTTCGAATAATATGGTTATAACTACTGTACCTCTAATAGCTAGGTACGATTTCCATTTTTCTGATATATTAATAGGTTTAGTATCTTCATTTGCTGCTATATTTGCTTTTATTTCTTCAGGCTTTCTCAATTCTAGGTTAGAATCAGTAATAAGAAGAAGAATGTTTATCTTATTTTCAGTTTTATATGGAATTGTATTTCCTTTATTCTATTTTGCAAATTCTTTGAATATTTGGTTTTTTGGTGCATTTCTAGGTTTTTCTATGGGCATTATTATGCCAAACATAATGACTTCTGCAGGTCTTTTTCAGGATAGGAAGACTAGAGAACGTATGTTATCATTATATACTTTAACTTTGAGTACTTCATTAATTTTAGGTCCTTTGATCGAATCAGCTATACTTCTGAAGTATACTTTATTTCAAGCTTTTCTTTTCTTCTCAATATTTAGCTTGTTAGTTGCTATTTTTTCTTTTAAATTAAAATTTCCAAAAGAAGATACTAAAATAGATGTAGCTGAGACTAAATTTAAGGAAATATTGAATAATTCTGGATTTAAGTTATCTATAATGTTGACGTTAATATATTCTATGCCATTCGGTATGATTACTACTTTTGGTGCTATATATGCTGTAGATTATTTTCACGCTTCCTATTCTCTAGCTACAGCATTATTTGGAGTTTTCTTCGCTACTTCTTTTCTTGGAAGATTATTGTTAACTATCTTTACTCCAAAGAATCTATGGAATCCAATTTTGATTTCGTCATCATTAACTATTTTAGGTTTATTTCTAATTTTCATTTCACCTGATCTGCCATTTTATATTATGTCTCTTATAGTTTTAGGAATTCCTCATGGATTAACTTATCCGTTATCCTTAGTTACAATATCTAGAAGTTTTAAAGAATCTAGAAGAAATATGGCTAATAGTTATTTTTCTGCTACTATGATGGGTTTTACATCTTTTGTTCCAATAATAATATCTTCTATTGTAAATATTTTTGGGATAAAGAGCTCATTTATTATATTAGAACCTATTTCTTTAGCCTTCTTTATTTCTGTGATAAGATTATATCAAACAAATAAGAATAGGCTAAATATAAAATAATTTCTAGTTTTCCATATACTTCATGACATTTTTATATAACGGAAAAATTTTATTGCAATAAAGATATCATGCTATTGTGAGAATTTTATTACATTCATACATGCTTGAAGCTGGAAGTGGAGGAGTTAAAAGAAACAGAGAAATAGTAAAATATTGGAAAAAATACGTTGATGAAATACTTTATGTACCATTACTGGGAGATATGAAAAGAGCATCCGTAGATGATAAATTTAGAAAGTCAATGTATTCAGAAATTAAATCTCTAGGAATGACAATACCAGAAAAAATTGATGAAATATTAAATGATAAATCGCTATTTAAAGAAATCAAATTACATTATAATACTGTTGAATATGATCTTTATAGTAATTTTACTTATTATTGGATAAGCAATAGAATAACCAAAAAAATTGGAAAAATAAATTCAGATATTTATTATGCTCAACAAGAATTTCCTCAGATGGTATATTTTTTATCTCAAATATCAGCAAATAATAATGTAGGAGCCTTAGTTCATATAGAAAATTTTTTTGGTAGTTTATTTGACGACTTTAAACATTTTTATAACGCTTACTCTTCACTTGGTTTTGATGGATTTCTTTACTCTTTATATATTTCGCTTTTTAGATCAAATCCTAGAAGAAGGAAATGGCAAGAATTGATAAGTGAAGGAAGAGTCAAATTTGCATTTTCTGTGTCTGAAGATCTATCTCAATTATATCCTTTTATGAGAAATATATATACTAAGGTTCTAAGACCAGCTAATGCGTTTGATAAAAAATTACTAAAGCTGAGAGAAACAGATAAGGAAGATTATGCTGTTTTCTATGCAAGACTAAGTCCAGCAAAAGGAGTATTAGAAATTCCTAAGATAGCAAAAAAATTAAACAGAAAGGTCATAGTATTGGGGAAATTTACAGATAATAAAATAGAAAAGAGATTTATGAAAGAAAAGAATGAAAATGTAGAATACCTAGGGTTTGTAAATGATGAGAAGTTACAAGATATAGTATCTAAAGCTAAAGTCTTAATTTATCCTTCTCATGCTGACTCATTCTCTTTAGTAATTTTAGAATCTCTTGCTATGGGAACTCCAGTAGTGGCGTATAGAATTCCAGGTATAAGGAAAGTTTATGATAAATTACCTGCTGTAAAATTAGTAAAAGAGAACGATATAGATGAAATGAAAAAAGAAGTAGAAAAAATATTTTCATTACCTAAAGAAGAATATCAAAACATGATTAATGATAGAAAGCTTATGGAGTTTCTTGATGAGCACTCGAGCTGGGAAAAAGTTGCGTTAAATGAGTTAGATGAATTAAAAAAAGTAGTAAATTCCTAAGTTTCTATAATAATGTTATTGTATTTTTCTAATTCTCAATAGAAAGAAAGTATTATGATAATAAACTTTATTATTTTATGTATAAGTAACTAAGTATGGGAGTCTTTAAAAAAGAAAAAATATATCCTGGACAACACAACATTGAAAGCATAGTACAAGCGTTTTCTCAATATTTGCAAAATGATGGATGGAAAGTCCAGTATAAGACAGAAGATGGAAAAGCAATAATACAAGCACAAAAAGGTGGAATATTAAGAGATATATTTGCAGCAGATAGAGCTTTACAATTTACATTTGAGCAAACTCCAGAGGGCTTAAAAGTTGTAGCTGGTGTAGGAAAATGGGTACAAAATCTAGGTGTTACTGTTATCGAAGCCTTAATTTATACTCCTTTGCTTGCAGTTGATGTACCAGAAATGCTATGGACTGAACATGTTGAATCACAAATAATGAAGGAGTTAGATAGAATAGTTAATACGTAATCTTTTAAAATCTATACTATATACTTATTTTTGATGAACCATAAAGTATTATCATTTTTTGTTATTGGATTGCTAATAATTACTAGTTTACTTTATTATTTATATTCATCAGGTTATTTTTATATAGTAAAAATAGAAGGTGAAAATATAATTATTAAATCAGATAATCTAGAATTAAGTAAAAATATTAATATTTCACTATCTAATTCAACAATTATTACGCATGGCGGTCAGCTAATAGATTTTAATCTTACTATTCTAAATAATAATGAAGCTTTATGTATAAATATTACTAGAATTACAGTTTCTTCTCCGTTTATCTTAATTTCTGCTCCACATTTGCCGATAACTGTTTTTCCTAATTCTACATCGTCGGCTATAATTAGTATAAAGACACCAATGGCTGAATATTCTTCTCCAATAATAATATCTTTATACGTTGTAAGCAGTAAAGCTTAGTTTCTAGTGTAAAATCTATCAACTACACATAACTTTGCTGATATCATGAAATTTACTTTAGACATATTTAAAATAAATATATTAGTTATCGATAATATTATAATATATATTTATTTTTCATATTATAGAGATAGATAAAGATTAAAAACTCTATTATATGTATTTATCAATGGAAAGCGCTGTCATAGTAGTTGTAGGAGCAGATAAGCCAGGAATTGTTGCAGGAATATCTTCTAAGTTAGCTGAAAATAATGTAAATATTATAGATATCTCTCAGACTGTATTAAGAGGAATTTTTGCAATGATTATGATAGTCGATATTTCTAAGAGTAAAATAAATATTTCTAAGCTTAGAGAAGAATTACAATCCAAAGGAAAGGAATTAGGAGTCGAAATATTAGTTTATCATGAAGAAGTATTCAAATATTTGGAGAGGGTATAAATGAAATATACAGCTGATGAGATTGTAGAAGTAGTTAGAATGCTTAGTGAAGAGGATTTAGATATAAGATCAGTTACTCTAAGCGTAAATACGCTTTTTGCTTTATCTGATAACTTAAATAAAATAATTGAAAAATTAGATAATTTAAATAGTCTATTTTCTAGGTTTTCCTCAACTGTAGATAAGATTCAAGATAAATTAGGAGTAAGAATTGTTACAAAAAGAATAGCTGTTTCACCTATTCAATATTTTCTAGAAATTGATGGAATTGAAGGATTGGAAATAGCAAAAAAATTAGACGAAATGGCTGAGAAAAATAATATAGATTATATAGGTGGATATTCAGCCTTCGTAGATAGAGGTTTCACAAAAGGTTCTAAAAGAGTTATTGATACGTTAAGCGAAACTATGAACTCTACAAGAAGAATAACTGGAATGATAAATGCTGCATCTACTATGTCTGGAATAAATACTGATGGAGTAAGATATTTTACTGATCAGATATTTAAAATGAAGCCAGAAGCTTCCTCTAGAGTTACTATAATGGCTAATGTGCCACCAGATTCTCCTTTTGTTCCCTCAGCACACCATGGTAATGGAATGCCAGAAGCTATGATTTCTGTAGCTGTAAGTGGACCTGGAGTAATAGAGTCTGCTATAAGAAGAAATAACCCTAAAAATTTTCAAGATCTTCATGATATAATTAAAAGATCTGCTTTCAAAATAACTAGATTAGGAGAATTAATAGGAAAAAACGTTGCTAATGAATTGAAAGTTAGCTTTGGTTCAGTAGACTTATCTTTAGCTCCCTCTCCAAAGGTAAAAGATAGTGTAGCAGGGATAATAGAGGCTATGGGAATTGAAAAAATGGGTGGACATGGAAGTCTAATGGCATTAGCGATACTTATGGACGCTATAAAGAAGGGAGGAAGTATGGCTACATCATCGGTGGGAGGATTAAGTAGTGCGTTTATTCCAGTTAGTGAAGATGCTATAATGTCAGAAAGAGCTTCTGAAGGATATATAGATTTCTTTACTTTGTTAGCTTTATCATCTGTTTGCAATAGTGGAATTGATATGGTAGGAATAAGTAAAAAACAAGGTAAAGATAAAGTAGTAGGTTTAATTATGGACGTGTTAGCAATGGGAATTACTATAAATAAGATTTTAGGAGTTAGAGTTATTCCATTAGATCTAGATCCTGGAAGCCATGTTGATTTAGGCGGTCTTTTAGGTAAGGTTGTGGTAATGAAATTAAAAGAAGTAAACGTCGAAAAATTTGTTAATCTAGGTGGATTTGTACCTAATACTATTAAGAGACTTGAGATGGGTTGACTATATATATTCCTTGGAGATTTCCATAATATGCCTGAATCTCAAACATTATAGGCTTAAATTCAAGGTTTTTTACTGGTGAATATATCTTAACTATTTTCCAACTATCTGCAGTTAATTTACTTATATTTGATTTCCATAGTAGCCCATTAGCATCTGACATATTCTTATTCAGAAATATTCTAAAATATGGATGAATAACTTTAGGTAAATTGGAATTTTTGGGAATATAACTTACATTTAAGATTATACTATCTATATAACCATTACTGTTTTTAATAATTTTTATAATTTTTATTGTTATAGAATCTTCATAAAAAGTATAATTATAGTGGAAGTATAATGCTAGGCTAAACATTACTACTATAGAAAGCATGGTTATTCCTACTATTTTATTTCTATCTATATGTATTTTTTCAGATTTAGTCTTGATGGAATTACTTTGACTTTTGTCTATATAATTTAAAAATGGCCAGTACATTAGATAGTTCCATAATACTCTGTATTCCATAAATAGAATAAAATATGGAAATGAAGTCCAAGTATTTTGAAATCTTTTATAATATAATACAAAAAGTATTATCTCTACTAAACCTACAATGATCATACATAAGGTAAAGTATATTCTATCAATGTAAAATAGTCCATTAAACGAAATTATTGATGGACCGAAGCCAATTCCGATTAAATTAGCAGTAATAGGATATAGTACATCTTGAATATATTCTTTAAAATTTAAAAAGATAAAATAACCATTAAATACTAAAAATGTAAGAATACTATAGAGTAAAAATTTAGATACACTTTGTTTCTCCTTATAAAGATAAATTATATAAAAAGGAAATAAGAGTAAGGGAACTTGTTTTAATGCTACGGAAATACCATATAGAATACCCTTAAACTTGACGTTTTTAACAAAAAATGAGAATGAAACAAAAAATACCCACATTATATCAGTAATTCCACCTTGAGGATAGAAAAGATAGGTTAAATTAGCAAATATAGCAGACATAAAATATGGAAAAATACTTAATGAATTTAATCTTCTTAAAAATATATAATATAATATAATAGTAGCTAAAAAGAATGAAATTAACGTATAGTCGGGTGAAACATTTAATAATACCGCAGGAACTTGAATTAAAAAAGCTAAGGATGGATAATTTAGATTTGTTACTACACCTCCTGTAGTCAAAGGCGTACCTTTTAAGATAGGAGATACATTATAGAATGAAAATACATTTGCAGTGTTTGCTGGATTATATGGATTTAAACCATGAAGAAAGAGATATGCTGAATAATAATCGATCATAACTTCATCTGTTCCAAAAAATGGATGGGAATATCTAACAAAATAGAATATAAATGATATTATATAAACTATCAATGAAATCTCAGGTAGAAGATACGTTATCATACCAAAAATTACTAGTATGGAAAGAATTACTGCGACAAATAAAGAATAAAAATGAAATATTAAAGAATACACTATTATAGAAGATATTATCTCTATTACAATAAAATAATCCATCCATTCGAAATTCAATTTCAAAAAGAGCAATATTCCTGCAATAACAAGGAAGGATAAGTCAAGACTAATAAGAAATATGCTAAGATAATTAGGACTAGAGAAGACTAGTATTGCTAGTAAAATAAATAATTGAGAGATATTAGTACTAAAAGCTTGTCTCTTATCCATCCTTAATTTAACATACTAGCTTGCAAGATAAAGCTTTTGCAAAGTGAATTTACATCGCTTAGTATAAAAATATTTATTACATATCACAACTTTTTAAAAACATAATGAAAACAAAATGTATTCACTTACTAGTTTACTTAAATTATAACATCTGCAAAAGCCTTAAATTATATAACTAAAATAGTATCATGTAATGCAAAGTATTAAGTATTCTATACCAGTAGCCCTGCTAACGTGGTGGATTCCATTTCTTGGAGGATTAATAACTGGATTAGTATCAGGATTTGCTGAAAGAAAAATAAGTCACTCTATAATTTCATCTGCAACTGCATCAATTATAGCTTCAGCATTATATATTCTATTATTTGTTAAAATAGTAGAAATACCAATTTTAGGTAATTTCTTGCCTGTAATAACAGTCATATTGTGTAGTGTTAGTAGCGTAATTAGTATAATTACTGCATATTTTATCTCTTCTAATATAGTAAGGTTTTCTTCCGAAGAAAATTCAGCTAAGATAGAGTTTTACGCTAAAAATCAGGAAGAAATAGAAGAAAAGATAAAACCATACGAAAATGGATGTAGTGATCCACAATATTCTTTCTACGGAGAAGATAAAGTAGTAGTTACTAGAAAATGCAATGGTTTTACATTAAAGTATGAAATAGTAAAGGAAGGTAGAAGATATAAAGTATCATTATATTTAGAAGGAGCGTAATACTTTTTTAGTCTTCATGATTTATCTTATTTATATATCTTTCATATTCTTTAGCTGTATTATTCCAATCATATTTTTTTGATTCATTCAAACTATTTATTGAGTATTCCTTCATTATATCTTCATTACTAGTTATATAATCAATCTTACTCGCCATAGCATCAAAATCTTTATACCCTACTGTAAACCCGTTGTAGCCATTCCTTATTATTTCTGGCATTGATCCTGTATTATAAGCTATTGCTGGTGTACCACAAGAATTAGCTTCAACAATAGTCATACCCCATCCTTCTATAAAAGATGTGGAAACTATAACCCAAGCTCTTTGGTATGCCTTAATTTTTTCGATTTCACTAATTTTTCCTAGGTACTGGATTCCTTCCTTTCTAGCTATTTCTGAAAATTCTTCTTGTAATTCTCCTCCTCCTGCTACAATAAAATTAACTTTATTCTTTACTCTTCGCTTTATTTCAATTATATCGAACGGGTTCTTATATTTCATTAATCTTCCTAACCATAGTACTGTTGGTTTATTACTCTTTATACCAGGCATAAATTTATCATGATCAACACCATTATATATTACGGTAATCTTAGATTCGTCTACCCCTAGCTTTTTAATTAAATCATTTTTTGTAGTATTAGAAACCGATATCATGTATTTATAGTTCTTTATTTTCCTTTCTGCTAACTTTATTATATTTGCCATGGCAGGATTAAGCTCAAATTTCAAAACATCTTGATGAACATGATGGACTAAAGCTATTGCTTTTTTATTAACTAAATAAGAAAAGAAAGGAACAGCATGAGCTACACTATCTATAACAATATCATATTTTTTTGCTTCAATAGGTGCGAATAAATGCAATGTAAACTTATTTCCTCTTCTTACTATTCTTATATTATCAATTACTTCTTCATCTTTTCTTCCTTTCACCTTTTCTGATAACCACGTAACATTATCTAATCTCCTTCCTATTTGATAAATTACTTCTTCTGCTCCACCTGCTTGTGGATGATATAAGTCTCTGTGATTTATGAACAGTATATTCATTGGATTCTTTTTTAATGGGCAGAGGTTTATTATTTTTGTATGATCTCATTAATAGTATCGGAAGAGAATCCAACTTTACCTAAGGATATATTTACTGTATTCAATGACGTTAAGATATTTAACATGAAATACTATCCTGGACACGGAATAAGAAAAGATGAACAAGATAGAATGTATAGAGAATTAGCGCAAATTAAGAGAGAAGTAGAAAAGGCAGATGTAATACTATACGCTAGGTCTTATGGAGTATTTGATAAGAAAGGCATGAGAAAGTTAA